>JAJRUY010000277.1 GCA_024277555.1 Gammaproteobacteria bacterium
CGCGTCGCCAGGGAATACTGCAACATCATAGAAGCGGTTGAAAACGACGGTTTGGGTTGGTTGAGGCAGGTAGCCCGGATTTTACCGCAGCTGCATGCCGCTGTTTCCGTAATCCTCGAGCGGGATGAGTCCCGGGGCGACCCTCTTGAGGCCAACCTTGAAGTTCGTTTCTCGCTGTTCAGCAAGCTGCATCAACTGCTGGGTGAAAAAGATGCCTACTGGATGGAATACGATCTCTGTCATGAGGAATGCAGGAGCGGCAGTCTGGCAGACGATCTGACGGATATCTATTGTGAGCTGAAACACGGACTGCGCATGCTGGAAGAAAAAAATGCCGATCCTGATGTGGTGAAGTTGAATTGGCGCGAAGGGTACAAAATTCACTGGGGTCGGCATTTGCTGGATGCCGAGCGCCATCTTTATGAGTTGTCTTCCAGAGGAAGTATATGAGTCGAATTGTTTTCTTGTTGTTGTTGCTGCTGCTGATTTCCAGTCAGTCGGTTATTGCTGTCGAAGAAGATCGGGAGCTTGCCCTGCAGCTGCCGCCGGATTCCCTGGGGAAGTGGTACAAACCAGCCAATGAGCGCGATGTGTGGCTGCACACCATGTTCCGGTTGCGCAGGGAAATGCAGGCCATATCGGAATATGCAGCGCTGGAAGATGCGCAATTGCTGAAAAAGTGGCTGGCCAGGCTGCAAAAGGATTATCGCTCCATCGGCGAAATGGTGCCGGAATGGAAAGATGAACTTGAAAGCGAGCTGCTGGAAAAAATGGCCAAAGCTGCCGACAGTGGCGAGCTGGAGAAACTGCAGACCTTGCAGCGCAGGCTGGGCAAGTCCTGCCGATCCTGCCATGTGGAGTACAAGCTCAGCGCTGCCCTGCGCTACCGGACGCCGGATTTTTCCCGGGTTTTGGTGGAATCGGAAGAAACCATGGAAGAAGAGAAGTATGGCCGGGCAATGTCACGCCTGACCATGCTGGTTAACCGGATCAAGATCGCCAGTGAAGACCGGCGCGCCGATGCTGCCATGACGGCACTGGATGAGCTGCAGCAGCGTTTACTTGATCTGGAAGGGAGCTGTGCTTCCTGTCACAAGCAGGAGCGCCAGCGCCAGCATATTTTTGGCCAACAGATGCGGGTTTCCCTGGACAAGGTTCGGGAAGGAATCGGCCAGGGTAATGCAAAACAGGTGGGGCGCTATATCGGGAAATTTGCGGTGGATGTCTGCGCCAGCTGTCATGCCATTCATCGCTCGCAAAGCGACTTGCGTGAACTCTTGTCCGGGAAGTAGGTGTTTTCGCGGCACAAGGATGTGCCGTCATGGAGTTCAATTCTCGCCGGCCCAGATGCCAAATACATCTGCATAGGATTCCCAGCTGCCCTGGCGGGTGCTTTTCGCGGTGATATATGCCTCTTCCAGCGCTTGTTTCAGGGTTTTGGGGATGGCGCCGGAGCGCAGGGGACGGGCATGGCCGGCGGCCACCATGGCCTGGTTGAGTGATACGCCTGTGGCGGAAAACACCTGGGTGGAAATACGCCCGTAACGATCCCTTTGTTTCAGCCTCCCTGATAGAGTAAGCGCAGCGCCTGGCTGCACCAGGAATTTGAGATATTGTGTGGCGGCCTGTCCTGCCGGCAGCAGTTGTGCGGCGTCGAGGCCGGTGCGCCGCATGTCGTGTTTCAGCTTGGGGTTTTGTGTGTCTTCGGGGGCGTCCACCCCCAGGAGCTGGATGCGTTCCTCTTTCCCCGCCAGATCCACCACCAGGGTATCTCCATCTTCCACCTCGATCAGCTCAACCTGAACTTCCCCCGCAAACAGAAGGCCGCAGGGCAGCAGTAACAACAGGAATACGAGCGTTTTCATCAGTGGCTGGTTCCTGCCGAGCGGGTAAGCTTGTTGTGCACATTGTATTTCCCGGAGGGCTTTTTCATGGGAATGCGCTTGACCTCCTCAAGAGTGCTGGCATCGTAGACCACGATGGCGCCATCCATGTCCCAGATACTCACCAGGGCGTACTTCCCATCCTTGGTGAATTCCACATGGGCGGAAGTCTTGCCGGGAGCGGGCTTGAGGGTCTTGACGATCTCCAGGGTCTGCTTGTCGATCACATGCATCAGATCCTTGTTGGGGCCGAAGAATACATCTGTCCAGGCATAGGGGGTTTTTTCGTGGCTGCGCATGAAAAAGCCCGGCCCCTGGGTGGGGATGCGCTTGATAACCTTCCAGGTTGCGGTGTCCACCACGGTGACTTCCGGTTTGCGGATGTTGGGTGTTGCCAGTACGGTTGTTCCGTTGCGCGGCCAGGTGATGGCGGAACTGAGGTGGGGCAGGCCGGGCAGGTTCACGGCGGCGACGGCGCGTCCCAGATCCAGATCCACCACCTGGGCGCCGCCGCCGCGGGTGCTGCCGACGATTTTTTCGTAATCCTGGGTGAGGAAGAAATCATCGAGGATGCCCTTGAGCTTGAGCCTGCGGATGGGAAAGCGCTCGGCTTTGGTTTCATCTCCGGAATCGGGGCGGTAGTCATGCACCCACTTGCCAAACCCCCTGGGAGGTTCGTCTGCGTAGTTGATTTCCCACACCTCGGGAATATCTTTCATGGCGGCGATGAAGCTGTTGCGCGGGTCGGCGGTATAGACGGCGCTGACTCTGGAGCTGTTGCCATTGCTGTCTTTCGCTTCTATGACTTTGATTGGCGAGAGGTCTTTTGCATCCAGCAGCACCAGGGTATGGGGCAGGTAATTGGCGACCATCACATAGCGCCCGTCGTGGGAAACTGCGAGGTTGCGGGCATTGATGCCGGCGCGCACTTCTGCTGTCCATACCAGGTTGAAGACATCGAACTTGCTTACCCAACCGTCCCGGGAAAGAAAGTAGATGTAGCGCCCTCCCTGCGCCCATTTCGGGCCGCCATGTACGGCGAAGCGGGTGGGAAGGCGGTGGATAGGGTCGAAGCTGTCGCCATCCAGCAGGGTTGCATGATGATCGCCCAGTTCCACCACCATGAACAGATTGTCGATGTCGGCCTGGAAGCGGGGTTTGTCCGGCAGGGAGCCGGTTTTGTGATGAATGATCTGGCTGGCCTTGATTTGTGCCAGCTCCCAGACCGGCATGTTTTTCAATGGTGTGTAGATGTAATCCACCAGAGCCTGGATTTGCTGACTGTTCAGCTTGCTGCCGAAGCCCTCCATCTGGGTGGCCTGGCGCCCGTTGGCGATGACTTCGGCAGCGTTCTTCTTTTTCAGCCGTTTTAGATTTTGCGGCAACAGCGCCGGCCCGGCGGCGCCGAGGCGATCCGGCCCGTGGCACTGGGCGCAGTGCTGGAGATAGATTTCGTGAGTGCCCTGGCTGGCGTTTGTGCTTGTCCAGATAAAAGGAAGCAGGAATAACAGCAGCGTTTTCATTGCAAGCCGATTTCCTCGTCGGTCAGATAACAGGCAGGATCTTCCGCCCAGGGGTCGTCGGTGAGTTGCAGCGCCCGCACCCGGGTGTTGCCGTTGCAGATGTCCAGGTAGGCGCAGCGGGCGCAGCGGCCTTTTACCGGGCGGGGGTGTTGTTTGAGCCCCGCCATGATGGGATCGGAAGTGTCCTGCCAAATTTCGGAAAAGGGGCGCTCCTTGACGTTGCCCAGGTCGTAATGCCACCACATGGTATCCGGGTGTACCCGGCCCTGATTGTCGATATTCGAGATATTCACGCCGGAGCTGTTGCCACCCCATTGGCGCAGCTTGGCCTCGATGTGTTGTGCTTGCTCTGGATAGTGTTGTTTTACCCAATGCAGCAGGTAGACCCCGTCTGCATCGTTGTTGCCGGTAACAAACTCGGTGTTGCGCCCGGCTTTGGCATCCGCCATGGCGCGCTCGAAAAGCAGGTCCATGGCCCAGCGGGTGGTTTGCAAAAACACATCGTCCTTGCGGTTCTTGTTGCCCCTGCCGGCATAGTTCAGATGGGAGAAGTAGAATTTGTCAATTTTTTCCTCATCCATGAGTTTCAGTAGTTGTGGCAATTGCTCGGCGTTGTCCTGGGTCATGGTAAAGCGCAGGCCCACCTTGATGCCTTGGTCGTGACACAGGCGCAGGCCCTTGATGGATGCATCGAAAGCGCCTTCCTTGCGGCGGAACTTGTCATGGGTTTCGGCAATGCCGTCAATGGAAATACCCAGGTAGTCAAAGCCCATGGCGGCAATCTGTTCGATGTTGTGTTCGTCGATGAGGGTGCCGTTGGTTGACAGGGCGGTGTAGAAGCCCATCTCCTTGGAGCGGCGGGCGATGTCGAAGATGTCGGGGTGCAGCAGGGGTTCGCCGCCGGACAGAATCAGCACCGGCACCCTGAACTGCTTCAGGTCGTCCATGACTTCGAATATCTGTGCGGTGCTTAATTCATTGGGGAAATCCGTGTCGGCGGAAATGGAATAGCAGTGTTTGCAGGTCAGGTTGCAGCGCCGGATGAGATTCCAGATGACCACGGGGCCGGGAGGGTTGCGCTTCGCCCCCAGGGGTTTGGGGTCGAGGATTTCCTGCATGAACTGGGAGATGCGAAACATCTTATGAATTTCCTCCGGGCAGGCGCAGGCCGGTCTTTTTCAGGATGCGGGTGCTGAACAGGACTTCGTGGCCCCGGTCGTCTTCACCCAGCAGTTTGGCGATCTTTTCCACTTTCTGCATTACTTCGTCCCGGTCATGGCCATGTACCATGGCAAACAGATTATAGTTCCACAGCGGAGGATGGCGTGGACGGTGATAGGCATGACTGACAAAGTCCAGCGCGCCAACCATTTCTCCACAGGTCTGAATGCGTTCATCCGGCACATCCCAGACGCTCATGCCATTGCCGCGAAAGCCCAGCACATAGTGGTTGGGCACGGCGCCGATGCGGCGGATGATGCCCTGGTTCTGCATTTTCTGCATGTGTTCCATGACCTGTGCGGGAGTGCTGCCCACTTTTTCTGCGATGGCTGTATAGGGTCTGTTTGTCAGCGGCAGACCGGCCTGGGTGGCCTGGATGATGGCGCGATCCAGGTCATCCAGGGGGGTATTGGTATAGGAAACATTCATAGGATCAGCCTATCACAGCGCAAAGTGCAGCCCAATGAAGAACTCCTGTTTTTTGGGCATATTGTATACGGGGTAGCCAGTGCTTTCCTCGATTTCCTGCAATACGCCCTGAATCCGTTCCGGGGTATCTGTTGCCAGTACAAACCACATGTTCAGGCTGTGTTCCCGTGCATAGTTGTGGGCGACTTCGGGAAAGGCATTGATCTTTTCCACCACTTCGTCAAAGTCATTTTGCGGAATGGACATGGCGCACAGGCTCAGGCCGCCGCCCATGCGTTCTGCATGGTACATGGGGCCAAAACGTGATAAACGCTTGTCTTCCAGCATGGTCTGCAGACGGTTGATGAGTTCCTGCTCATCAATGTCCAGCTCGGCAGCGACTTGCCGGTAGGGGTATTCGCAAATGGGAAAACCGTGCTGCAGCCTGTTGATGATGGCGCGGTCAGTAGCGTCCATGGAAGATCCTGCCCTGGTTACAGATATCTTGCGCCGCGCTGCTTGAAGCGCCTGCCGCTGAATAGCACTTCATGGGAAATATCCTGCAAGGCCTCTGTTTCTACCAGGCTGTCAATGTAATTGAGTACCCGCCCCCTGTCCTTGCCATGGATCATGCAAAACAGGTTGTAGGGCCAGTCGGGCAGGCGTCTGGGGCGCTGGTAACAGAGGGTCACGCAGGCGTGTCTGCCCAAGGCTTCGCCTACTTGTTGCACCCGGATATCCGGGACATCCCAGACCACCATGGCATTGGCGGTATAGCCCAGCTCATGGTGGCGTACCACGATGCCCATGCGTTTGATAATGCCGTCTTCCTGCAGGGCATGGATGCGCTGGATCACGGTTTCCTCTGGCATGTCCAGCTGTGCGCCCAGCTCTGCATAGGGTCGGCTGCTCAGCGGAAGCCCGCCCTGGATCAGGGCGATGAGCTGTTGATCCTGGGTGTTCAGCACCATAGAGGGAAGCCCAGGTCGATGTGGTATTGCCGCTCCAGCGGCAGGCTCATGACCTTGCAGCCAGTGCGGTTCTGAATTTCATCCAGTACCTCCTGCAGCCGGTTTTGGTCTTTGGCGGTGACCACAAACCACAGGTTGAATGCATGTTCCCGTTCATAATTGTGGTTGACTTCTTCATAGCTGCTGATGATGTCAGCAGCTTGTTGCAATTTGTCCGCGGACACGGCCAGAGCCGCCAAGGTGCTGGTTCCCAGGCGCTGGGGCTTGAGTACCGGGCCTACCCGGCTGATAAAACCCTGGTTCTTGAGTCTTTGCAGGATGTCCAGCACCAGCGCCTCGCTGGTTCCAAGCTCTGCGGCAATATCTGCATACGGAGTGGCCGACAGGGGAAAACCCTTTTGGTATTCGTTCAGCAGGCGTTTTTCCAGTGTGGACAGCTCGGGCTCGATGGTTGTGGTGATGCTCGGGTAGGGCTTTACTGCGGGGGCAGCCATGGTCACAGTCCTGTCTGGTGGGCACGGTTGGTGAAGAATATGCCGCTGGGTTTTGTTGCCTTGAAGCGGGTTTTCAGGGTCAGGTTTTCCGTGTCGTAGATCTGTATTTCATCCTTGTCGCGCACGGATATCCACACTTCTTCGCCGCGTGGAGTGAACTCCATGTGCAAGGTTCCCTTGCCGGGTTTCAGGGTTTTGATGATCTTCAGGGTTTCGCTGTCGATAACCTGGATGGTGTCGTTGTCGGGAAAGGCGAAGTTGACCCACAGTTGCCGTCCGTCCGGCCGGGCGATGACGAAGATCGGTTGGCCATGCACTGCAATGCGCCCGCTTTCTTTCCAGTCCGAGGTGTTGACTACCAGCACCTCATGGTGGCCCACTGCGGGCAGGAATGTCTGGTTGCCAGCGACTGCCCAGCCTTCCAGGTGCGGCATTTTGTACACGGGAAGCTGCTTTTTACCCTTGCCATAATGGTCAAGGATACGCCTTATCCTCTTTTCCGGATGCCACAGATCCAGCAGCGCCAACCCGTCTTCTCCAAACAGGCCGCTGATGTAATAGCGCCCGTCCGGGGTAATCAGTCCGTCGTAGGGGAGGCGGCCAATGTTGGTAAATTTTGTCAGCGCAGGCTTGTCTGGCTGTTTCATGTCCAGAATCCAGATTTCACCGGTGTCATACAGGGCGAAAACGAAACGCTGTCCGGATGTGTCCACCAATCCCACGGTTTTCGATCCCTTGCCTTTGGCGGTGGCAGTTGCGGGTATGTCGGCGATCAGTGACAGATCGGCAGCAGAGAATACCTTTACCCCACCAGGAACATAATTGGATACAGCGATGAGCTTTCCGTCCTGGGAGATGGCGCCGCCGATGCTGTTGCCACCCTGAATCACCCGCTTGTCCAGAGTACCGCACAGGATGTCGATCTTGCTCAGACCGCCGTCCCGCCCGAAAACATAGGCATAGCGTTCGTCCCGGGAAAATACTGCAGAAGCATGGGAAAGATCACCCAGCCCTTCCACCCTGAACAATACCTTGTGGGCGCTGGTATCGACGACCAGCACACTGCCGTCGGCTCGTTCGACTATGATGCCCATATCGCCAGTGCCGCGGGTGAGGCAGGCGCCGTGGGCGAGTCCATTCAGGGCGATGAGCAGTATCAGCAGCAGACTTTTCATGGCTGGATGCCCTGTTTTAGCTGGCTCGCCAGCCACCAGGCTTCTTCCTGGCTCAGAAATGGTTTCCAGGGGGGCATGGGGGTTCCCGGTCGACCATGAAGAATGGTCATGCTCAGGGTTTCTATGCTCAGTGGTTGCAGTTGCTGTGGATTCAGCGCTGGTCCCAGTCCGCCTTCGAGGCGCATGCCGTGACAGGAGCCACAATCATGCTTGAGTAAATACATCAGTTCCGCCTGGCGTGAAGAGGCTGGCTCAGCACTGGCAGATGCCGTATGGCAGATGGCGAGGGTGATTGCCACCAGGATTGTAAGATCGACTCTGATCATTCCGCAGCCTCGGGGAAATGGTGTTGCAGGCTCCAATGTACCGGCAGCGCCGGGTTACAACATTGATTGAGGTCAAATGTTTTTTACATGCACGATACCGGTCATCTCCGGATGGGGGCCACAGCGATAGGGGAAGGTTCCGGCGTCCTTGAATATGCGTTCGTAGGTGTCTCCCGGGAACAGATAATCGGGCTCCGGTTCGCCCAGTTGTTCAAACCAGACGTTGTGATACTGACGCTTTTCCTTGTTGATCCAGCGCACCTTGTCTCCAGCCTTGATGGTGATTTCCTGGGGCAGAAACTTGAACTTGATGATTTCCACTTCTGTTACCGCCGGTTCCGCGCCATTGGCCAGGCTGGTGAGCAGTATCAGGATCATGGAAAGCAGTGTCTTGAATGGCCTCGTCATTACCTTGCTCCATATTGTCTGTCATGGACATTTTACGCCCTGGATGGGGTTCAGGTCATTTTTGTCACGCAAAAAAATGGCTGGCAGGTGTGTGCCTGCCAGCCAATTCATTATGGAGCAAAAAGCCTATTTTTCAACTACATTTATCTCGGCCTCCGCATTGTCCAGCCCCAGCTTGTAGCCCAGGGAGACATGGTGGAAGCGGGCACTGCTGTAGTCTTCATGAATGGCGAAGCTGAAGTCATAGAGCTTGCCGGCTTCAAGAGCAATGTCGCCGGGTTTGCCGGTATTCAGCTTGCGTTTCATTTCAACCACCCAGGTATTGCCCTCTTTGTTGGCATTCACGTCGAACTGGCCGCCGCCGCTCATATGGCGTTGTTCCAGTACATAGCCGTTCTCGGCCTTCTTGCTGCCGGAAGAGTAACGCATCAGATCCATGAAGTGGCCTGCATCCAGCTCCGCCTGGATTTCTTCTGCGCTCTTGAGCTTGTCCCAGCCCCCGCGCTTTTTGCCCCGGCGGCCCTTGACCTCGATCTTGGTGCGGCTTTCCTTGAGGTACTTGGTGACGCCTTGCTTGAGATCTATCACCTTGGCTGCTTCGCTGGCATCCAGGGTGGCCTGCTCCGGTGCATGGGGCATGGTGCGGGCATCGTGGTGGCATGCGCCCCAGCATCCTGCGCGATCTGCATATTCCACTGTGTCGGTGGTCAGCACGATGGCAATCTTCATGGGGTTCTCCGGATCCATCTTGCCGCCTTCCACGAAGGGTACGGCTACATGATCCGTATCTTCCCATTCAAAACGCATATAGAAGTTTTCCTTGTCATGGCTGGCCTGCACCTTGACCGGAATGCTGCCGCGCTTGCCGGGGATAGGCGTGGGTTCGGCTTTTTCGCCGGTTACCATTTTCTGACCCATGTCGGCGGCTTCCTTATCATGACAGGTGGTGCAGCGGTCGCCACCCTTTTCAAACGGGCGTGCACCACCATGGTCACGGCCATTCAGCGCCCATTCGATGGAGGTCTGGCCGGGGTAGAAGATGGTGATTTCCCGGTCAGGCACCGTGCTCCAGTCGACGCCAAATGCAGCACCTGACGAGGCGGCGGCTGTAGTTGCCGCGGCGTCTCCGGTGGCTGCTCCACCGCTTCCTTGGGCTGCAAGTGCTGCTGCGACGGCAGTTTCAATGCGCTTTTTCTCGGCTTCCTTGGCGGCTTTTGCCGCTTCCCGTGCCTTTTCTTTTTCGGTTTTTTCCTTGGCGGCCTGTTCGGCTTCCATGGCTTCGACCTCTTTCATGCCCAGTTTGTACATCTTCGGTACTTCGCGGATGTATGCAGGATTGGGTGCTTCCAGTGCTTCCAGCTCTTCGTCACTGAGCTGCGTGCGGATGTTCTTGTGGGCGATGCCTTTGTGACAGTCGATACAGGGTTGTCCGGTTTCGAAAGCATTGAGATGCTGCTTGCGTGCCCGGGGTTGCTGAAATTTGGGGTTCATGGATTCAAAGTTGTGGCAATTGCGGCACTCCCGTGAATCTGTATTTTTCATGGTTTTCCAGACGTTCATCGCCAG
>JAJRUY010000278.1 GCA_024277555.1 Gammaproteobacteria bacterium
ACATCACAAATCGCCGACTCGATCCCCGCAGCCATATCTCGCCGCCCTGATTCTCCCAGACATTCCAAACCACCAGCCCCCTTCACAGCATACATCACAGCTGTTTTCAGACCGGAGAAACTGAAATTCAGATTGTCCCTGTTCAGCATGGGGCGCGGTAATTTATAACGCGCGGCGTTCCCGTCAACGGCCAGAGCGGCAAGCTCAGGACCACCCGGATAAGGCAAGCCCAACAAACGGGCAGATTTATCAAAACATTCACCGGCCGCATCATCCAGTGTCTGGCCTATCACCTCGTACTGCCCGATAGCCTTCACGTGCACCAGCAAGGTATGCCCGCCGGACACAAGCAACGTGATAAAAGGGAAGACAGGCAGCTTTCCCTCCAGCCCGGGAGCCAACAAATGCCCCTCCATATGATGGATCGGCATCACCGGAATATCATTTACCATACCTGCGGCCCGGGCATAGGATGTGCCGACCAGCAGCGCCCCCATCAACCCCGGGCCGGCTGTCACTGCAATCTGTTCGATACCGGACCAGTTCAACGATGCTTCCGATAACAATGCATCCACCATGGGGGCCAATGCTGTCAAATGTTCGCGTGAAGCAACCTCGGGGACAACACCGCCAAATTTTGCATGCGTTTCAATCTGCGATGCAATCTGCTCGGCCACAATACGGCCCTGACCATTGAGCGGGTCGCCCTCGTAAATTGCTACCGCCGTTTCATCGCACGACGACTCAATACCCAATATAATCATTTTTCACCATTCACGTTATGACCTTTTCACCACAGAGTACGCAGAGGAACGCAGAGTAAAAGCAAAACATATTGAAAAGACAGTTTGTTCAGAACTGCATCAATTTTTCTTTGCGTAATATCTCACCCTTTCGGGAAACGACGTTTCAATCAGATTTGTTCTGAACAAGCCCTGCCATCCCGGCAGTACCGAATCCGCCACCACCCGGTGTTTCGATTCGAATGATATCGCCTGATTTCAATGACCATGAGCCTTTGGCAGGCAATTCTTCCCATCTGCCATTCCGATACAAGCGGTTACTTCCGGACTGGCCGGACTGGCCTCCTGCCAAGCCATAGGGGACAGTATTTCGTCTCTCCGTCAGTAAAGACAAATGACAGTCTTCCAGTACTTCCCATTCCCGAACCAGTCCATCTCCACCCTTAAACAGCCCGTCGCCACCTGAATTTTTTCGTATAGTATAATGACGTACACGCAAAGGATAATGCATCTCCAGCACTTCAATGGATGAATTCTTGGTATTGGTCATGTGGCACTGTACCGCCGACAAACCGGCTCCATGAGCATGGGCTCCCATACCTCCGGCCAGCGTTTCGTAATACACCCATGCATCACTGACTCGTTCGCACCGGCAATCATTTCCACCGAAAATCACATTATTCATCGTACCCTGTGCTGCAGCCGGAATACGATCAGGTATGGCTTTACTCAGGGCCCCCAGCATCACATCCACGATACGCTGGCTGGTTTCGACATTGCCGGCCGCTACCGGAGCGCCTGCTTTCGCATGCACCAGACATCCTTCTGTCGCCCTGATCTCAATCGAATGAAAAATGGCAGCCGTCTGTGGGGTATAAGCAGGCATCAGACAACGGAACACATAAAACACGCTGGCTGCAGTCACTGCCATAGGGCAATTCACCGGGCCTTTGCTCTGACAAGATGTGCCATCAAAATCTACAACCACACATTTCCCTTTTACATGGATTCTGACGTGAATAACAAGACCCCTGGAACCCGGCCCATCATCTTCAATTCCATCACCTTCCAGGCGATCATCAAAGCTGTACTCACCATCGGGAATCGAAGCTATGGCCGTACGTCCGTATTGCTCTGAAACTTTGATCAGGGATGCAAACCTTGTTTCAAGCTGAACAGTTCCGAGCTCTGCCAGCCTTTGTGCTCCCAGCAGGCAGGCGGCACGTTGCGCAGAAAGATCGCCCATACGCTCATCGGGAGCACGCACGCATGCATAAAACAGCTGCTTCAGTTCCGGGTTCTCAACACCCGCCTTAAACCAGTAGCGAGGCGATAACACAAGCCCTTCATCTTCCAGCCGGGTCTCCACCCCCATGGAGCCGGGCGAAACCCCGCCGATATCGGCATGATGGGCACGGGCAGCTGCAAAAGCGGTTAGCCGTCCCTCAATATAAACCGGTGCAACCACAGTAATATCAGGCAAGTGAGTACCACCCAGAAAGGGGTCATTGAACAAAACGACATCACCTTGACGCCACTGGAAATACCCCACCACATCGACCATGGCAAATGCCATCGAGCCCAGATGCACCGGAATATGAGCAGCCTGTGAAATCAGCTCACCCTGTGCTGTAAACAAGGCGCAGGAAAAATCTTCACGGTCACGGATATTGGGAGAAATCGCACTGCGTTTGAGAACAGCTCCCATCTCCTCACAAATCGCTGCCAGCCGATGCGAAAACAGACTGAGTTCAACCGCATTCATGTGCGCTCCAGCATCAGGTGCCCATAACTATCGACTCGCATCTGCCACTTCTCAGGCATCCAGAGCGTGGATGTATCCTCCATAATCAATGCCGGTCCCGTACAGCTGAATTCGGCAGGTAGTTCCTCACGCCTGTAATGCGGCACTGTACCGACGCCATAGACCTCGGAAAAACTGACTGGAAGCGCTTCACCACGGGTTGAACAAAGCGGAAATCTCAATGACTCCTGCTTTACCACAGCAGTCAATCGGGCTGTCATCAACTCAATCGGTCGCTGCAATATATGACCGTAGGCTCGACTGTGTGCATGTTCAAAACGCTGTTGTAATTGTTGTTGCACGTTTTCTTCATCATCGTCATACATATCAACCGTAATATGAAAGCCCTGCCCGGCATAACGTATATCCACCCTTCGCTCAAAAGTCAGCGCCAGCCCCTGCATGCTTGCTGCTGCCTCCCGCTCCAGTTCGGCAAACAAATCAAATAATGTGCTCACCGTGGCATCGTCATCCAGCAACAAACGCCGTGTCCGGGAAAACTGCCCCTGCTGTCGCCCGGCCAGCATTCCAAGGGCGGAGAAGGCGCCGCTGGCAACCGGAAAAATCACCCTGTCCATACCCAGTTTTTCAGCCAGTGCACAGGCATGCAATCCGCCTGCTCCGCCAAAACAAAGCAGGGAAAACTCAACCGGGTTTATACCTCGCTCAACCGATACCACACGCAATGCACCGGCCATGTGTTCTTCAGCAATACGGACTACAGCCTCAGCTGCCTGCATCCCTGTCAAGCCTATTTCTCTACCAAATACCTCAAAAACCTGCCTGGCGGCAGCAATATCCAGCGACATACTGCCACCCAGCTTTGCCGTGGCGGGAATGCGGCCGATTAGCAGATTGGCATCGGTAACCGTCGGCAGTCCACCGCCAAGTCCGTAACAGGCTGGCCCCGGCTGAGCTCCGGCTGATTCAGGCCCGACCTGTGGCAAACCGGCAGCATCGATCCAACCCAGTGAGCCGCCGCCTGCACCAATGGTATGAATATCCAGCATGGCCAGCGCCACAGGAATGCCCGCAACAGATCCTTCTGTCGTCATGGCCGGCGCACCATCCAGCAGTGCCACATCTGTACTGGTACCACCCATATCGAACGTCATCAGTTTTTTTACGCCTGTCTGTTGACCAATCGCCTGAGCTGCAACCAAACCGCCGGCAGGGCCGGACAAGATCAAATGCACAGCCTGCTCTCCTGCGGCTTCGGCACTCATTACGCCACCGGCCGAATGCATGACAAACAGATGTTTGGGTACAAGTTTGCTCTCCAGCCGTCTGAGATAGCGTTGCACCAGCGGGCCAACATAGGCA
>JAJRUY010000279.1 GCA_024277555.1 Gammaproteobacteria bacterium
ATCCAGTCGGACTGGCCGGAAAAGATCGGATCTTTGTACTGATGCCCAACGTTGTTGTTCAGTATGGCGATGCCTTTCTGGTGGCCGGATGCCGCATATTCCATGCCTACGGTGCGAATGCCATAGCTGCCGCCATTCAAGGTGAAGCCATCGATAGCGATGTAGTCCGCGCCTTCCAGATTGAAGCAGGTTTTTCGACCGCGGTTGCAGCAGTCGATGCTGACGTTTTTGGAAGCGGCCTTGATGACGATAGGTTGGTCGTAGCTGCCGGAGTTGTCTTTATCGAGTTGCCAGCAACCTGCGTACCGGCCCTCCTGAAACAGGATTTCATCCCCCGCCCTGGCTTGGGAGAAGGCCTGATCCGGGTGCATGGGAGAGCCAGCACTGCCATCACCGTTTCCAGATGGGCTGACGTGCAGGGTTCTTGCGGGCTGGTAGGCGGGATCCGTGTAATAGCGATTGAATCGTTCCGGGGTTTCGAAGAACATCCCACCGCGGGCGGGAACCTCGACCAGACCGGCATAAGGCGCGGCCATTGTTGCACTGGTCATTGCCAAGCTGCCAATGCTCAGGGTCATGCCAAGGCGTTTGCTCCAATTGGATAGATGTACCATCGTAATCCCTCAGTCCCGGTTTGTGTTTACAAAGTTCAGCTGGATACATGTCATTCCTGCATAGGCAGGAATCCAGTGAACGCAGGGGTTGAACCATCTGTTGCTCTGTAGCTCTGGATTCCCGCCTCGGCTCCGTCCTCCTGCTTCGCTCTCGACAACTGCTCCAGCGTTGTTCTGCCTTCACCCATCCGTGGACTCGTACGCCGGGATGATAATTTCTCGAGATGCCCTTTACAGAAAGATACTACTCCGTGGCAAACAGCCGCGCCAGTTCCTTTCCCGGATCTGCCGCTCGCATGAAGGCCTCTCCCACCAGAAATCCATGCACTTTATGGGAGCGCATCAGCGCCACGTCTTCTGGTATGAGAATGCCGGATTCGGTGATCACCAGCTTGTCCCTGGGGATCTGTTCCAGCATGTCCAGGGTGGTCTGCAGGCTGACCTCGAAGCTGCGCAGATTGCGGTTGTTGATGCCGACCATGGGGTTGTCCACATCCAGTGCCCGGTGCAGCTCTTCCTCGTCATGCACCTCGATGAGTACATCCATACCAAGGGATTGCGCCAGGGCATTCAGGCTTTCGAGCTGATGGTCATCCAGGCAGGCGGCGATGAGCAGGATGCAATCCGCTTCCATGGCTCGGGCCTCGAACACCTGGTAGGGGTCGATGATGAAGTCCTTGCGGATCACCGGCAGCGCGCAGGCAGCCCTGGCCTGTTGCAGATATTCGGGTGCGCCCTGGAAGAAATCCCGGTCGGTGAGTATGGACAGGCAGGCCGCGCCGTGGGCGGCATAGCTGCGGGCGATGTCCGCGGGCCAGAAATCCTCGCGCAAGATGCCTTTGGAGGGGGAGGCTTTCTTGATTTCGGCGATCACCGCGGATTGGCCGCTGGCGATCTTGTTCTTGAGCGCCTGGACAAAGCCCCGGGGCGGGGATTTCTGCTCCAGGCTGTCTTCCAGCATCTGCCGGGAAACAACGGCCTGCGCCTGGGCAATTTCCTCCTCCTTGCGGCGGATGATTTTTTTCAGGATGTCCGGCGTATCCGCCATGAAAGCTACTCGAAACCCTGGGAGACGATGACCAGCCGGTCCAGGCGGTTGCGCGCCTCTCCACTACTGATGGCCTTGTCTGCTTTGGCCACGCCTTCTTTCAGGCTGGCGGCCAGCCCTGCGGTATAAATGGCCGCGCCCGCATTCAGGGTAACGATATCCCGCGCCGGGCCGGGGTGGTCTTCCAGCACCGAGCGCATGATGCGCAGGCTGTCTTCCGGGCTATCCGCAGTGATTTCGCTGATGGATGTGCGCCGCATGCCGAATTCTTCCGGCCAGATGGCATAGCGACGGATGGCGCCGTCCTTGAGTTCGGCCACCTCGGTCTGGTCGCCGATGCTGATTTCATCCAGTCCGTCTCTTGCATGCACTACCATCACATGGCGGCTGCCCAGGCGTTGCAGCACTTCGGCCATGGGCAGCAGCAGCTCCTCGCTGAATACACCCAGAAGCTGGTTGGGCACCCCGGCGGGGTTGGTCAGTGGCCCAAGGATATTGAAAATGGTACGTACGCCCATTTCCTTGCGGGGACCGATGGCGTGCTTCATGGCGCTGTGATGGCCGGGGGCGAACATGAAGCCTACGCCGACTTCTCGTACGCAGTGGGCCACCTGTTCAGGGGCAAGAAACAGGCGCACCCCCGCCGCCTCCAGCACATCGGCGCTGCCGGATTTGGAGGAAACTGAGCGGTTTCCATGCTTGGCCACATGGCAGCCAGCGGCCGCGGCCACGAACATGCTGGTGGTGGAGACATTGAAGCTGCCGGAAGCATCGCCGCCAGTGCCCACGATGTCCACGGCATGCTCCAGTCCGGAAATGTCCACGCCGGAGGCCAGCTCGCGCATGACCTGGGCGGCGGCAGTGATCTCGGCCACGCTTTCCCCTTTCATGCGCAGGCCGATGAGAAAGCCGCCGATCTGTGCCGGGGTTGCGCCCCCGGTCATGATGGCGCGCATCACATCCACCATTTCGTCGCTGTTAAGATCCTGTTTGTTGATGACTCTGGCAATTGCCTGTTTCATGTCCAAATGTCTTTCCTCCCTATAACTTTTCACAATAATCACCCGAGCCCATCTGGATAGGCGGGCAGGGGACGGAACCAAAGGAGCAGAACACGCAGCAATCACCCTTGTTCGGCTTCAGCAACGCGCCACAGCCCTTGCACTCGTAATACCACTGGCAGGCATCGGTGGGCATGGTTTCCTCTTCCTGATGACCACAATGCGGACAGGTCAGTACCGATTGCAACCGTATTTCCGCTTTCATTTTCCCTCCAGGAAATTGCGCAGCATGTCATGCCCATGCTCGGTAAGGATGGACTCGGGATGGAACTGCACCCCCTGCACATCCAACTCCCGATGACGCACGCCCATGATCTCATCCATCTCGCCATTTTGTTCCGTCCAGGCGGTGATTTCCAGGCAATCGGGCAGGCTGTCCTTTTCGATCACCAGCGAATGATAGCGCGTTGCCTGGAAAGGGTTGTTCAATCCGCAGAACACGCCCGTGTCCGCATGGAAAATGGGAGAGGCCTTGCCGTGCATGATTTCCCGGGCATGCACAATCTTTCCACCAAAGGCCTGGCCGATGGACTGGTGCCCCAGGCATACGCCGAGGATGGGCAGCTTGCCGGCGAAATGTTTGATGGCCGCCAGGGAAATGCCCGCCTCATTGGGGGTGCAGGGGCCGGGTGAGATCACCAGCTGCTCCGGCGCCAGGGCTGCGATGCCGGGGATGTCGATCTCATCATTGCGCACCACTTTCACTTGCGCGCCCAGTTCGCCAAAATATTGCACCAGATTGAAGGTGAAGGAGTCGTAGTTGTCGATCATCAGCAACATGATCAGTCCTCCTCTTCACACAGGTGTTTTTCCAGCCCGGCTTCCGCCAGCGCCACGGCGCGGAACACCGCCCTGCCTTTGTTCATGGTTTCCTTCCATTCCAGTTCGGGTATTGAGTCGGCAACCACCCCCGCGCCCGCCTGGATATGCAGTTGACCGTCCTTGATCACGGCGGTGCGGATGGCGATGGCGGTGTCCATGTTGCCGTTCCAGGACAGATAGCCCACGGCGCCGGAATAGATGCCGCGCTTCACCGGCTCCAGCTCGTCGATGATTTCCATGGCGCGGATCTTGGGGGCGCCGGATACGGTGCCTGCCGGAAAGGTGGCGCGCAGTACATCGATGGCGGAAAGGCCGGTAGCCAGCTGCCCGGTGACATTTGAAACGATGTGCATCACATGGGAATAGCGTTCCACGATCATCCTGTCCGTAAGGGTAACTGTGCCGGTTTGCGCCACCCGCCCGGCGTCGTTACGCCCCAGATCGATGAGCATGAGATGTTCCGCCAGCTCCTTGGGATCTGCCAGCAGCTCTGCTTCCAGCGCCAGGTCTTCCTCTTCGCTGTGGCCGCGACGGCGGGTGCCTGCGATGGGCCGTACCGTGACTTCATTGTCCTCCAACCGCACCAGAATCTCTGGTGAAGAGCCGACGATCTGAAAATCATCCAGATCCAGGAAATACATATATGGAGAAGGGTTCAGCCCACGCAAGGCCCGGTACAGATCCAGAGGCGGTGCTTGATAGGGGATGGACAGACGCTGGGACAGCACCACCTGCATGCAGTCACCTTCCATGATGTAATCCTTGATGCGCTCTACCGCCGTCTTGAAGCCTGCTTC
>JAJRUY010000280.1 GCA_024277555.1 Gammaproteobacteria bacterium
AAAAGGCTTCATGTATACGCTTTTCCTCGCCCATTACTTCCAGGGCAAAGGAGGTTTTTGCATGCAGGTGGGCGGCGCCGCCGAACATGGCGGGCCTGTGCTGGAATTTGACGTTTTCCGGTTGCTTGGCCGCCCATTCCTGCACTGCCGGGTCAAGATTCTTGCAATGGGGGCAGGTGTACAGGAAGAATTCCACCACCTCCACATCCGTGCCGGTTCCTGGTGGCGGGGTGGGGGAAATGGTGTCGTAATCGGTGCCTTCTTTTGGTTGCATGGCCATCAGGCTGGCAGATGAAAGGCACAACACAAAGAGAACTAACAGTTTTTTCATCGAACACTCCAGTGGAAATTGTTGTATTTATTCAGCATTTGAGACAATTGAAGACGGGCAAAGTTTCCCGGAAGTCCATTAGAACGGGATGTCATCCTCAAAATCACCGGCAGCTCCTGCCGTCTGAGGGGTACTGTTGCCCTTCGCTTCGCCCTGGCCAGCAGCGCCAGGTGCGGGGCGGGAAAACTCGGTGCTGCCACCAGCGCCACGGCTGTCCAGCATTTGCATCTCACCGGCAACGATTTCCGTAGTGTAGCGATCCTGGCCGTCGTTTCCCTGCCACTTGCGGGTGCGCAGGCTACCTTCGATGTAGACCTTGGAGCCTTTTTTCAGGTATTCCCCGGCAATTTCCGCCAGCCGGTTGAAAAACACCACCCGGTGCCATTCGGTGCGTTCCTGTTGCTCGCCTGTCTGCTTGTCTTTCCAGGATTCCGATGTGGCAACGGTGATATTGGTGACTGCGCCGCCGCTGGGCATGTAGCGGGTTTCCGGGTCTTTACCCAGGTTGCCAATCAGTATGACTTTGTTGATGCCTCTTGCCATGTTTCCTCCTCAGGATTTGCCATCCATGAAATTTATCGCGTGCTCGTGAGTTTAACGCCCATCTGTTGAAATTGCATCTGCTTTGGTGGGCGTTTGCATGCCTGCCGCCAGCAGCAACCACAGTAGGACAAAGCCCGCCCCCAGCAGAAATACCGAGGTTTCACCAAAATGTGCGTGCGCCCAGCCGCCCAGCAATCCACCGACAAAGGCGCCGCTGAACTGGGACGTAGAATACACGCCCATGGCGGTGCCGCGGATGGTTCCGGGAGCCAGTTTGGAGACCAGGGAGGGCAAGGTGGCCTCCAGCAGGTTGAAGCCGATGAAAAACAGCAGCAGCATCAGGCCCAGTCCCCAAATGCTGCTGGAGAGTAGATAAAAGCCCAGCAGTGCAATTCCAAGCGCGCTGATGGAGCCGGTAAACACTTGTTTCATCGTGCCTTTTTTTTCTGCCATGATGATGAAAGGCACCATCAGCCCCATGGATAGCAGCATTACCGGCAGATACAGCCAGGTATGTTGTTCCACCGGCAGGCCTGCGTCGCGCAGGGTCAGGGGAAGCGCCAGAAACAGGGAGGTGAGTACGAAATGCAGGGTAAAAATCCCGGCATCCAGGCGCAGCAGCTGTGGATTGCGCAATACTTTGCCGAACAGAGCCGGCACCGGTTCCGCATCACCGTGAACACTGCTGTGCTCCGGGGTGGGAACCACCAGCAGCAGGATCAGGATGCCACCGATGGCCAGGGCAGCAGTGATCCAGAACAAGCCGGGAACGCCAATCCAGGTGTTGAACAAGGGGCCGGCAATGAGAGCCAGGGTGAAGGAAAAACCGATGGTCACGCCCACCACGGCCATGGATTTGGTGCGCTGGTTGTCGCGGGTCAGATCCGCCAGCAGCGCCATGACTGCTGCTGCAATGGCACCGCTGCCCTGAATGGCCCGACCGAGGATGATCATCCAGATGTCATCGGCCATGGCGGCGATGACGCTGCCCAGGACGAACAGCAGCAAGCCGCCGATGATCACCGGCTTGCGCCCGATGCGATCCGACAGCAGGCCGAAGGGAATCTGCAGTAGCGCCTGGGTCAGCCCGTAAATACCGATGGCCAGGCCAATCAGCACCGGGGTGGCGGAAGCCAGTTCCTCCGCATACAGGGCGAACACCGGAAGAATAAGGAACAGGCCCAGCATGCGTGAGCCATAGATGCCTGCCAGCCCGTAGGTGGCGCGGCGTTCCGTCCTGTTGAAACCACCTTGTTCCTTGTTGTCCGCCATGATTTGTCGAAGGGTTTGAAGCCAAATGGAATAACGGCGTATAGTACCCTGTTTCCTGCCAGCAAAGAATGACAATGGACAGTATCCGCCTGCGGGGCGCCCGCACCCACAATCTGAAGAATATCGATCTGGAACTGCCCCGGGACAAGCTCATCGTCATCACCGGGCTGTCGGGCTCGGGCAAGTCGTCCCTGGCTTTCGACACCATCTATGCCGAGGGTCAGCGGCGTTATGTGGAGTCGCTTTCCGCCTACGCCCGGCAGTTTCTGTCCATGATGGAAAAGCCCGATGTGGATCATATCGAGGGGCTGTCCCCGGCCATTTCCATCGAACAGAAGACCACCAGTCACAATCCCCGCTCCACCGTGGGCACCATCACCGAGATCTATGATTATCTGCGCCTGCTGTTCGCACGGGCGGGAACGCCATTGTGTCCTGAGCACAAGCTGCCCCTGGAGGCCCAGACCATCGAGCAGATGGTGGATCAGGTGCTGGCTCTGCCCGAGGGCAGCAAGCTGATGCTGCTGGCGCCGGTGATTTCCGAACGCAAGGGGGAATACCACAAGCTGCTCAAGGAACTGGCCGCCCAGGGCTTTATCCGCGCCCGTATCGACGGCGGGATCTGGGAGCTGGACGATGCGCCGGATCTGGATTTGCGCAAAAAACACAGTATCGAGGCGGTGGTGGATCGATTCAAGGTGCGGGAGGATTTACGCCTGCGTCTGACCGAATCTTTTGAAACCGCCCTGCGCCTGGCCGATGGCGTGGCCCTGGTGGCCTGGATGGATGAGCCGGAAAAGGACGAGTTGGTGTTCTCCGCCAATTTCGCCTGCCCGGTTTGTGGCCACAGTATCGAGGAGCTGGAGCCAAGACTATTCTCCTTCAACAACCCCGTGGGTGCCTGTGAGGTCTGCGACGGCCTGGGGGTGAAACAGAGCTTTGATGTACACAAGGTGGTTGCCCATCCCGAGCTGTCCCTGGCGGCGGGAGCCGTGCGTGGCTGGGATCGGCGCAACGCCTATTATTTCCAGATGCTCCAGTCCCTGGCCCGGCACTATGATTTCGATCCGGAAATGCCCTGGCAGAAACTGCCGCAGAAGATCCGTGACATCATCCTCTATGGCAGCGGCAGCGAGGCGATTCACTTCGACTATCACAATCATCTGGGAAGGCGGGTGAAGAAGACCCATCCCTTCGAGGGGGTGATACACAACATGGAGCGCCGCTACCGGGAGACAGATTCCAGCGCCGTGCGCGAAGAGCTTTCGCGCTATCTTTCCAGCCATGCCTGCCCTGCCTGCAAGGGGGCGCGGCTGAACGAGGCGGCGCGCAATGTATTTGTCGATGACAGCAGCCTGCCGGATATCACAGCCCTGTCGGTAAGTGATTGCCTGAGTTTCTTCCAGCGGCTGGATCTGCCGGGCAAGCGGGGCAAGATCGCGGAAAAAATCATCAAGGAAATCGAGGAGCGCCTGAGCTTTCTGGTGAATGTGGGGCTGGACTACCTCACCCTGGATCGCAGCGCCGACACCCTGTCTGGCGGCGAGGCTCAGCGCATACGCCTGGCCAGCCAGATCGGCGCCGGGCTTGTTGGCGTCATGTATGTGCTGGACGAGCCTTCCATCGGCCTGCACCAGCGCGACAATGCCCGATTGCTCAAGACCCTGACTTATCTGCGCGACCTGGGCAACACCGTGATCGTGGTGGAACACGATGAAGAAGCCATCCGCGCCGCCGATCATGTTGTAGACATCGGCCCCGGCGCAGGGGTGCATGGCGGTGAAATCGTGGCCCAGGGCACGGCAGAAGAAGTGGCCGCCAACCCGAAATCCCTCACCGGCAAATACCTTAGCGGCGAGCGGTGCATCGCCATTCCGCAGATGCGCACCCCTGTGAACCGGGAGCGCTTGCTGGTGCTCGAAGGAGCCAGGGGCAACAATCTGAAAAAGGTGCGCCTGGAAATCCCCGTGGGTCTGTTCACCTGTGTTACCGGGGTATCCGGCTCGGGCAAATCCACCCTCATCAACGACACTCTCTATCCCCTGGCGGCCAATGAGCTGAACCGCGCCAGTCAAACGGTGGCGCCTCATGATGCCGTCCATGGCCTGGAACATTTCGACAAGGTGGTGGATATCGACCAGTCCCCCATCGGCCGCACGCCGCGCTCCAATCCCGCCACCTATACCGGCCTGTTCACCCCCATCCGTGAACTGTTCGCCGGAGTGCCCGAATCCCGCTCCCGGGGCTATACGCCGGGGCGCTTCAGCTTCAACGTCAAGGGTGGGCGCTGCGAGGCCTGCAAGGGCGATGGCGTGATCAAGGTAGAGATGCACTTCCTGCCGGATATCTATGTGCAATGCGATACCTGCAAGGGCAAGCGCTACAACCGCGAGACCCTGGAAATCAAATACAAGGGCAAGAGCATCAACGAAGTGTTGAACATGACCGTGGAAGAAGCCCTTGATTTCTTTGATGCCGTACCCGTGGTCAAGCGCAAGCTGCAGACCCTGGTGGATGTGGGCCTGACCTACATCCAGCTGGGACAGAACGCCACTACCTTATCCGGTGGTGAGGCCCAGCGGGTGAAGCTGTCACGGGAGCTGTCCAAGCGTGATACGGGCAATACGCTGTACATTCTGGATGAACCGACCACCGGCCTGCATTTTCATGATGTGGAACAGCTGCTGGGCGTACTGCACCGCCTGCGGGATCACGGCAACACGGTCATCGTCATTGAGCACAACCTGGATGTCATCAAAACCGCAGACTGGATCATCGACCTGGGGCCGGAAGGAGGCGATGGCGGAGGAGAGATCATCGCCGCCGGTATGCCAGAGGAAGTGGCAAAGAACGCCACTTCCCATACCGGCAGATTTTTGCAACCCGTGCTGGAAACCCGGAATAACGGCTTTTGAGATGCCCTGCCCTTGAAAAAACCCAAAACAGACAGAACTATGAGTGATATAGAGAGCACATAATGAGTATTGCACAGCCTGCAGGAGAACAAATCATGTTGAGTCCGGCACAAATCAGCGAATTCAAAACCATCCTGGATCAGCGCTATCAAGAATTGCGGGAAGAGATTCGCAAGGTATTGCTGGAATCGGACAAAGAGCAGTTCCAAAAACTGGCCGGAGAGGTTCATGACAGGGAAGAGCTGTCAGTTGCCGATCTGCTGGTGGATATAAATTATGCAGAAATCGACCATCTGCTCAAAGAGCTCCACGAAACGGAAGACGCCTTGCGACGGATTCGCGAAGGAAGATACGGTATCTGCGTCGATACCGGCGAGTCCATAGATCTGGAACGCCTGAAGGCCTATCCAGCCGCCAAGCGCACGCTCAGGGCGCAGACGATCTATGAAAAAACCCATGCTGGAGAAACCCACGCGAGTCTGTGAATTTCACTTCAGGGTAGCTTGGAGAAAAGGAGCGGCATCCTTTGCACTTCCGGGAGGTATCCGTGGTCGCTTTCCGCTGCCCAGTGCAATAAGTGGGGTTAGGAGAACAAGTAAAGGGTGCCTCGAATAATTGTCATACCGGCGCAGGCCGGTATCCACAACCTGTTGATTTGTCTGAACTCTGTCTTTCGCCGGAGTGACGAAATCTGTATTTTTCGAGGTGCCCTTATGTTCAAAATAGCTCTTGATATTACGTACGTTTAATCGTACGCTTAGTCAGGGAGGTATTTATCATGACCATTTTGAATGCTACAGAAGCTCGATCTAAGCTGTATACCCTCATAGATGAGACCACAGAAACCCACCAACCTATTGTAATTACAGGGAAAAGGGGGAATGCTGTTCTGGTGTCTGAAGAAGATTGGAACTCCATTGCTGAAACCCTTCATTTACTCTCTGTTCCCGGAATGAGAGAGTCAATAAAAGAGGGAATGAAGGAGGATCTATCAGAATGTTCTAAGGAGCTTGATTGGTGAGTTGGGAGTTGCTGTATACGAAACAAGCACAAAAAGATGCTAAGAAGTTGTCAGCATCAGGGTTAAAAAAAAGGGCCCAAGCACTTCTGGAAATCATTAAAGAAGATCCATATCAGAACCCACCTCCATATGAAAAGCTGGTGGGTAATTTATCCGGTGCATATTCAAGAAGAATCAATATTCAACATAGGTTTGTCTATCAAGTTTATGAGGAAGAGAGTGTAATTAAAGTCATCCGCTTGTGGACGCACTACGAATGAAAATTGAACATAACGAACGACCAATGAACCAATGGGGTCAGACTCCAATACCGCTACCAGTCACACGCTAACCTGATGATTTCTATAGTAAGGTGATGAAGCGAACTGCACGCAAGAAGCTGCAACAAGCCAAGCGTAAGATAAAGCTCTGGATCAGGTTCAACCGCCATCTGCCGGGGCGGCAGTTCATCAAAGCACTGAACCGCAAACTGGTAGGACACTATAACTACTTCGGACTGCGCAGT
>JAJRUY010000016.1 GCA_024277555.1 Gammaproteobacteria bacterium
AAAGGCCAACTTATCAAAGGCAGAACGAAATGAGCTGGCCAAGCTGGTTCAGGTTTTGGCCAAAAGTCAGGGTGGTTAACCCGCATGCTTCACCGGAATCCAGGCTTTTCCCGGAGAGATTTTCGTTCAGATTGTTCGAACGGGAAAAAGCCGATGTTATTCATCGGCTTGCAGGCCGTTAGGACAATCTGGGCGGAAAAATCCCGGGAAAAACTGGATAGCGTGACGGGTACAAAGTGTAACCCGGCTCAATTCGACGCAAGATAATGAATAATATAGATAAACACCTGTATTCCGAGTGTTCTGGTGAAATATGCGGGTTAGAGGTGCCCTGAAGTAGGTGCCACCTGGATACCAGGCTCGTCGATAGTCAGGCATGAGGCAAGTATTGCGGCTATTTCCATGCGGCGCAATGCCCGTTGGTTATTGCGCCCTACGCGGATTTTTTTATCAAGTTGACGAACCCTGTTCCACCTGACAGACTGCGCACCTCGCCAGAAGGTGCTCTGCGGCTAATACCTCAGAGTTAAACGGGAAGCCGGTGAAATACCGGCACTGCCCCCGCAACGGTGATTGAGAAAAACTCGTAACAGCCACTGCAGTTTTACTGTGGGAAGGCGCGGGTTTTGAGCGTGAGGCTCGACTCATCAGTCCGGATACCGGCCTTCAGGCACGTCCCCTAAACCTGGCGCGGGTGTGCGCCCTTGACAAGGAATACTACAATGAAAGTTTCTACTCTTACCCTGGCTCTGGCCATGGGGCCTGGCTCCCTGTACGCTGCTGAATCACTGGAAACCATCGTGGTTACCGCTACCGGTTATCCCACTGCCATTGATGACGCCCTGGCAAGCATGGAGGTAATTACCGCAGAAGAAATCCAGCGCTCCGCAGCTGCCGATATTGGCGATTTGCTCAAGTTCCACAGCGGCCTGGAGATCGGTCGCAACGGCGGCCCCGGGCAGGCCACTTCCCTGTTCATCCGCGGCACGGAAAGCGATCACAATCTGGTTATGATTGACGGCGTACCCATCAATTCAGGCAGCGTGGGCAGCGCCGCCCTGCAGCACATTGATCCGCAGAACATTGAGCGTATCGAAATCTACAAGGGGCCCCGCTCTACCCTCTGGGGTTCTGGCGCCATCGGCGGCGTAATCAACATCATCACCCGCAAGGCCATGGGCGACACCCTCGGCTATGGTGGCTCCCTGGAAGGCGGCGGCGATGCCACCTGGCGCGGCAATGCCCGGCTCAGTCACGCTGCTGCCAATCACCGGCTGAGCGCCGCCGTCTCCTATCAGAAGACCGATGGCTTCCCTCCTCTTACTTCTTCCAGTATCGACCGGGGTTACGATAATACCAGCTTCGACCTGGCCGCAGGCTTTGACGCTGGCATCCACCGCTTCAGTGCCAGCCACTGGCAGAGCCAAGGCAACAACGAGTATCTGGATTTTTTTGGCACCCCCCTGGATCAGGATTTTCTCAACAGCCGCAGCAGCCTGGGCTGGGAAACAGCTTTCAACGAGCAGTGGATCAGCATCCTGGAACTGGCTCATGTGCGGGATCACATCGACCAGAAGCAGAGCGATAATTCCGTGCATACCGATCGCACGGAACTATCCTGGCGCAACAACCTGGCCTTCAGCGGCCAGGATCAGGTGCTGTTGGGCATCAAGGCCAGCAACGAGAGGGTGACTGCAAATGGCGGTTTTTCACCTTATGCTGCAGATACGGATTTCATCGAGGCCTGGGGACAATATGACCTGAACCGCACCAACCATCATGCCATCGCAGGCATCCGCTATCTGGATCATAATGATGCGGGCGAGCACTTCACCTGGAGCCTGAACTACGGTTACAACTTTGGCGACCGTACCCGCGCCTGGATCAGCGCCGCCACGGCCTTCCGCGTGCCCAGTGCCAATGAGCGTTTCGGCTTTGGCGGCAACCCGGATCTGGAGCCGGAGGAATCCACATCTTACGAGCTGGGACTGAAGCACCGCATCAGCGGCGGCCATGCACTGAGCGCTTCCATTTACCGTAACGATATCGACAACATGATTCAGTGGGTGCTGGTCACTCCGCCCTGGAGCGGCTACAACCAGAATGTGGCGGAAGTGCGCATTGATGGCCTGGAACTGGGCTATAGCTTCAGCGGCGAAGCTCTCAGCCTGCAGCTGGGCGGCAACTGGCAGAATCCCGAAGACCGCAGCACCGGCGAGCACCTGCTGCGCCGTGCCGAGCACAGCTTCAATGCCCGCATCAACTATATATTGGATAACTGGAGCTTCGGCGGCAACCTGCTCTATTCCGGTGAACGCAGGGACTTTAGCGGCATCACTCTGGACAGTTATACTCTGGTAAACTTCAACGCCAGCTATCAACTGAACAGGAACTGGCAGGTATATGCCAAACTGGAAAATGCCTTCGATAAAGATTACCAACTGGCCTATGGATACAACACCCAGGGCCGCGCCGGTTTCCTGGGCATTCGCTTTAGCCAATAAAAAACCGAGATGGCCCGCCTGACCCGCATCTACACCCGCAGTGGCGATGAGGGCCAGACCGGGCTGGCCGACGGCAGCCGCGTGGACAAGGACAGCCCACGCATCCAGTCCCTGGGTGATCTGGACGAACTCAATGCCGCCCTGGGACTGCTGGTGGTAGAGCTGCATGGCACTGAACAGCAGGATCTCATCACCAGCATTCAACAACAGCTTTTCGATCTCGGTGGCGAACTGGCTCTGCCTGGCACGGCCGTCATCGGCACAGAACAGGTATTGTGGCTGGAACGCCAGCTGGACCAGATCAACGCGGATCTTCCCGCACTGAAAGAGTTCATCCTTCCCGGAGGCAACCATGCCTCCGCCCAGGCGCATCTAGCCCGGGCCATCTGCCGCCGCACGGAACGCAGCCTGTGGCGACTTTCCCGCACAGAAGCGGTAAACTCTGAATCACTGAAATATCTGAACCGCCTGTCCGACCTGTTGTTCGTACTGGCGCGGACGCTGGCAAGACGATCCTCCACAACCGAAGCGAGCTGGAACCGAGAACCGTGAAAAAACCCGTCGTACTCCTTGGCATTGGCGAAATGGGCGGCGTCTTCGCCCGGGGGTTTCTGCGTTTGGGGCACCCTGTATATCCGGTCACCCACGATCAGGACATGGACACTGCAGCAGCAGAGATTCCTGAAGTCGAGGCGGTGCTGGTCGCTGTAAAAGAGAAGGATCTGCCAGCCATACTGGAAACACTGCCAGATGGCTGGCGGGACAAAATCATCCTGTTGCAAAACGAATTGCTGCCTGCAGATTTTACCGCCTGGCCCCAGGCCACCATTATTTCCGCCTGGTTCGAGAAAAAACCAGGCACGGATTTCAGGGTAATCATCCCTTCTCCCTGCTTTGGACCAAAATCCACATTGGTGAAAAATGCCCTTGGTAAGCTGGACATTCCGGTAAACATTCTGCACGACAAAGAACAGTTGCTGTTTGAACTGGTAGTAAAAAACCTCTACATTCTCACCACCAACATAGCTGGCCTGAAAACCGGAGGCACGGTAGGAGAACTGTGGGCAGAGCATGGCGAAATTGTCCGCGCAGTTGCCAATGACGTCATCAGCCTGCAGGAAAGCCTCACTGGCAAAACCTTCGACCGGGAAGCATTGATACAAGCCATGCTCCATGCTTTCGAGAGCAACCCGGAACACCAGTGCATCGGCCACAGCGCCCCGGCCTGCCTGCAGCGCGCCATGGATCACGCCGAACAACAGAATATCGAACTCCCCACCCTGGCGCAACTGGCTTCGGAAATGCATTGATGAGCACCTCTAAGCAGCATTTCTCACCGGGCCGGAAGCCCGTTATGGAAAAAGATCGATGATTCAGTCTGTTACCAATAATCAGACAATTGCTAACATCTTCACCCTGTCCTGTTCGGGTTTCCTCCCAATCTGACATACACCGGAATGACAATTTATAGAGACGCTCTGATGGAAGAAATCATGCCCGGCAGCACTATCACCCTGCATTTCAAGCTTGACCTGGAAGACGGCACACAAGCATTCGACACCGAAAATCAGCCCTTGACCTGTACCCTGGGCGATGGAACCCTGCAACCGGGGCTGGAGCTGGCCCTGTATGGCCTCAAGGCAGACGATGAACAAATCATCACCCTGACACCGGAACAGGCATGGGGTGAACGCAACCAGGAATTGCTCAGGGAAATGCCCCGCAGTGATTTCCCCGCAGGCGACGAGCTCGAAGCAGGCCAGGTACTTGCCTTCAGCCTGCCAGATGGCGAGGAAACCATGGGTACTGTGCTGGCGGTGGAAAACGACAAGGTGCTGGTGGATTTCAACCATCCACTGAGTGGGCATGATGTGGTTTTTTATGCCCGGATTCTTGAAGTACGCAACCCGATTGCAACAGATGAGTAAGGCCCCAACTTCCTGCTTCATCCTGCCTGACGTTCTGGGTATGGATTCCATGATGCCGGTTTTTTCCTCAACAGTCACAACGCACCAACAACCATCGGGAGACGCAATCCCGAGCCAACCATGTTCAGGAGCCCAATCGAGCCACAAGCTTTGGCGAGCTCCTTTAAACCCAGGAGAAACAACACATGCCTGACAAACAACCAGAATTCAAGAAACAGTATGAGAACTTTATCGGTGGCGAGTGGGTAGCACCGGTCGATGGTGAATACTTTGACAACACCTCCCCCGTCAACGCTCAGTTCCTCAGCCGCATACCCCGCTCCAACGCCAAAGACATCGACCTGGCCGTGGCCGCCGCCTGGAAGGCCGCGCCTGCATGGAACAAAAGCTCGGTTACCGAGCGCAGCAACACGCTGCTGAAGATTGCCGATCGCATCGAGGAAAATCTGGAACAGATTGCCCATGCGGAAACCTGGGACAACGGCAAGGCCATCCGCGAGACCATGGCTGCCGACATTCCCCTGACCATCGACCATTTCCGCTACTTCGCAGGGGTAATCCGTGGTGAAAGCGGAGAAATCTCCGACCTGGATGCCAATACAGTATCCATGGAAGTTCACGAACCCCTGGGTGTGGTGGGTCAGATCATCCCCTGGAACTTCCCCATTCTCATGGCGGCCTGGAAACTGGCGCCGGCCCTGGCCGCAGGCAACTGCGTGGTGCTCAAGCCAGCCGAGCAGACCCCGGCTTCCATTCTGGTGCTCATGGAGCTAATTGAAGATCTGCTGCCTCCTGGCGTACTGAACGTGGTCAACGGTTTCGGCCTCGAGGCAGGCAAGCCTCTGGCCACCCACCCGGATATCCGCAAGGTGGCCTTCACCGGTGAAACCACCACTGGCCGGTTGATTATGCAGTACGCTTCGGAGAATATCATTCCCGTGACCCTGGAGCTGGGTGGCAAATCCCCCAACATCTTCTTCGACAGCATCATGGCTGCAGACGACAACTTCCTGGACAAGGCCATCGAAGGTCTGGTGCTGTTTGCCTTCAATCAGGGCGAAGTCTGTACCTGCCCGTCCCGCGCTCTGATTCAGGAAAACATCTATGATGAATTCATGCAACGCTGCCTGAAACGCGTGGAAGCCATCAAGATGGGTGACACCCTGGATCCGGCCACCATGATGGGCGCCCAGGCATCCAGAGATCAGTACGAGAAGATCCTCAACTATATCCAGATCGGCAAGGACGAAGGCGCCGAGGTGCTCTGTGGCGGCGAGGCCTACAATAATGAAATCTATCCCGATGGCTACTACATCAAGCCCACCCTGCTCAAGGGCGACAACAGCATGCGTGTGTTCCAGGAGGAAATTTTCGGCCCGGTGCTGTGCGTAACCACCTTCAAGGACGAGGAAGAAGCCATGCAAATCGCCAACGACACTCTGTACGGCCTGGGTGCCGGTGTCTGGACCCGGGACATCCACCAGATGCAGACCTTCGCTCGAGGCATCGAAGCGGGTCGCGTGTGGGCCAACTGTTATCATCTGTATCCGGCTCACGCTTCCTTTGGCGGACAGAAAAAGTCCGGCATTGGCCGCGAAACCCACAAGATGATGCTCAACCATTATCGCAAGACCAAGAATATCCTCATGTCCTATGACAAGAATCCCTTGGGATTCTTCTGATCTGACCAGTACGGGACTGCGTACTGCCGCAGTCCCGGCAGGGGAAAACCAGCATGGCTGACAAAGAATACAGCGAACGGGTAGCCGTAACCCCGGCAGCGGCCAAGGCCATCGACGAGCTGCGGGAAAAACATGGCGAGCTCATGTTCCACCAGAGCGGTGGCTGCTGCGATGGCTCCGCCCCCATGTGCTTTGCCGTGGGCGACTTCATGGTGGGTTCCCGGGATGTGAAGCTGGGAGCCATCCACGGCTGTGACTTCTACATGGCCGGCGACCAGTTCGAATACTGGCAGAACACCCATTTAACGGTAGATGTCACCGAAGGGCATGGCGCCAGTTTTTCCCTGGAGGTCTCCCTGGGTCTGCGTTTTGTAACCGTTTCGCGCCTGTACACCGACGAAGAGCTGGAGAACCTGCGCCCGGTGGAAACCAGCTGAAAAGAGTCAGGAGGAAATGGCATTTGTTTGAGCTATAAACAACCATCATCCCGGCGCACGACTCCATGGATGGAGGAGGTACGAGTCCATGGATGGGCGAAGGTAGAACAACGCAGGATAGATACAGGGATGTATCGTAGTAGAACAACGCAGGAGCAGTTGTCGAGCAGTTGTCGAGAGCGAAGCAGGATGCCGGAGCCGTGGCCGGAATGACGAGGCTTTCGGCTTAAGGGAACCTCGAATAATTCGTTTTTCGTCACCCCGGCGAAAGTCGGGGTCCAGATAAATCAGCAAGTTATGGATTCCGGCTTCCGCCGGAATGACGATTTTTCGAGGTACCCTTAAGTTAAGTGCCATTCGACTCAGGAGGAATAACGCTCCCGCACATAACGCTCAATAATCTGCTGAAACTCTACGGCAACAGCCTCCCCCTTGAGAGTAACTGTCTTCACCCCATCCACATACACAGGCGCCGCCGGTTGCTCACCGGTGCCCGGCAGGCTGATGCCGATATTTGCGTGTTTGCTCTCCCCCGGGCCATTCACCACGCAGCCCATAACGGCCACATTCATTTCCTCCACGCCGGGATGTTCACTGCGCCAGCGGGGCATGCTGGCATCGAGGTAATCCTGTATATCCTGAGCCAGTTGCTGAAAATAGCTGCTGGTGGTGCGTCCGCAGCCGGGACAGGCAATTACCTGGGGTGCGAAGGAGCGTAGACCCAGAGCCTGGAGAATCTGCTGGGCCACCTTGACCTCGGTGGTGCGGCTGCCACCAGGTTCCGGCGTCAATGAAATACGGATGGTGTCACCTATGCCCTGCTGCAACAGCACGGAAAGAGCCGCCGTGGAAGCCACGATACCTTTGGAACCCATACCCGCCTCGGTCAGGCCCAGATGCAGCGCATAGTCACAGCGTTCGGCAAGCATCTCATACACAGCAATGAGATCCTGCACGCCACTCATTTTGCAGGAGAGGATAATACGATCTGCCCCCAGGCCCACGGCCTCTGCCCGGGCAGCGCTTTCCAGGGCGGAAGCCACCATGATCTCCCGGGTCATTTGATCCGCATCCAGCGGAGCAGCCGAGCGAGCATTCTCGTCCATCATGCGCGCCACCAACTGCTTGTCCATAGAACCCCAGTTGACGCCGATGCGCACCGCCTTGCCATAATCGATGGCCTTTTTGATCATGGCGTTGAACTGTTCGTCCCTTTTCTCACCACTGCCGACGTTGCCGGGATTGATGCGGTACTTGGCCAGCGTCCGGGCGCAATCCGGATACTTCTCCAGCAGGCGGTGACCGTTGAAATGGAAATCCCCGACCAGGGGCACATTTATGCCCATGTCGTCCAGCTGCTGCCGAATCTCTCCCACGGCAGCTGCAGATGCCTCGTTGTTCACCGTGATGCGCACCAGCTCGGAACCAGCGGCTTCCAGTTCTCGGATCTGGGCAACGGTGGCACCCACGTCTGCTGTATCCGTGTTGGTCATAGACTGGATCACCACCGGCGCGCCACCCCCTACCATCACTTTCCCCACAGTGACCTGTTGGGTCTTTTTTTGCTCTGTTCTCATTTGTTCAAGCATGCTCCCGGATTTGGCAAGGCGGAATGATACCGCAAAAAAAGCCCGGCAAAAGTCCAGGCTTTCCTGTCCGGACAATGGCTGTCGTAAGCGCTGCTTGCCAATGCCCGGTATCTTGAGGATGTATTTTCTGCAAATGCACCTGACAGGTCACGCGGGATGTGGCCTGTCAGGCAATATCCGTATCAATCAGCCTACAGATCGCCATTTACCCCGGCATCAACAATGCTGTAGATAGTGTCGCGCACTTTTTCCGCCAAAGGCTGCAGATCTTCGGGCAGCGTGACCCCTTTTACCATCATGTCCATATTCATGGTGACGATCCAGCCCTGACCCTTTGCATCTTTGAGTACTGCGATACGGCAAGGCAAAAAACCCGCAAAAATAATGTCATACTCAACCATCTTCTTGGCGATCAACGCATCGCAAAAAGCCAGAATCCGCATGTAATTTGCTTCTTCC
>JAJRUY010000281.1 GCA_024277555.1 Gammaproteobacteria bacterium
AAGCGCTTTACCGCATCTGCCCGGCGTTCACCGAGGGCGATATTGTATTCCCGCGAACCGCGCTCATCACAATGGCCTTCGATAACCAGTCGTGCTGCAGGCGAGTTCACCAGATATTCCGCATGGGCGCGCAGGGTAGCAACATACTCGGGACGAATCTCGGCGGTATCGAAATCGAAATAAATCACCTTCTCATACAAGGGACTGCTGGGGTCTTCCAGGGGAGAACCCGTCCAGGCGCCAGCACCACCGGCAGCAGCGGTATCGGCTCCGCCAGCTCCGCTTCCATCACCCACTTGCGTACCAGCGCCTTCACCATCCTGGGGGCCACCGGTAGAGGTACAGCCGGAAAGCAAAGCCATGCTGAACACCAGCGTCAACAATAAAACCATCGTTTTTTTCATCTTTTCATACTCCTATTTGTAATATGGAGACCACACGGGATCCCGAACATCGCCTGATTGCAATGCCAATCTCTGTTTGACCCGACCATCCGTCGATACCGCAGCCAGCACCCCCTTCCCTCTGTATCTGGTTGCATAGATGATCATGCTGCCATTGGGCGCAAAGCTGGGAGACTCATCCAGTCTGCCATCTGTCAGTACGGTAATTGAACCTGTATCCAAGTCCAGCACACCAATTCGATACTGACTTCCCACCCGAGTGATGAGGGTAATAGATTTTCCATCCGGCGCATAGGATGCACGGGCATTATATTTGTTCTCGAAGGTGAGGCGCTTCACATCACCACCGGTCACGGAAACCTGATAGATTTGCGGCGACCCGCCCCGATCCGAGGTGAACAGCAGGGTTCGCCCGTCAGGAGACCAGGAAGGCTCTGTTTCTATCGCCCAGTGCCTGACCAGCCGGCGCAGTTTGCGCCGCGCCAGATCCATGATGTAAATGTCGGGATTCCCGTCCTTGGACAAGGCCATAGCCAGATAATGCCCGTCCGGCGACCAGGCGGGAGCACCGTTGATGCCCTTGAAACTGGTGATCTTTTCCCGCCTGCCGGTAAAAACTTCCTGAATCCAGATCGAAGGCCGGCCATTCTCAAAGGAAACGTATGCCAGCTTACGCCCATCCGGTGACCAGGCCGGCGACATCAGCGGCTCCTTGGAAGAAACGATGGTCTGCGCACCATGACCATCAGAATCTGCAATACGCAGGGAAATGGTTGGCGATTTTGGGGAACCTTCCGAAACCACATAGGCGATACGGGTGGCAAATGCCCCCTTGGTGCCGGTGAGGGTTTCATAGACCAGATCTGCGATATGGTGGGCAATGGCGCGCAAGTCCTTGGCGGTGGTGGAAAAACTGTAGCCGATCAGTTGCTCACCCTGGTATACATCGAACAGTTGGAAACGCACCTTGTAGCCTCCGGGGCCATTGGGTTCGATGCGGCCGATTACCAGATTGTCCTGGCGCAGCGCCCGCCAGTCACGAAAATCCACTTCGGTCATGGTTGACGGGCGGCTCAACATCTGCGCCTCGTCCAGGGTCTTGAAATAGCCGCTGCGTTGCAGGTCTGCGGCGATAATTTTCCCTACGGGTTCCGGTGGCGGAGTGGCTGCATCGCCCATCCACTTGAACGGAACCACAGCAACAGGCAGCGCCCCTTCGACCCCCTCGGTAATTTCGATCACCAGTTTTGCCTGCACCTGCATTGCGAACAACAGTAGCAGGCTGATGATGATTCCTGTCAGTTTCTTCATTTGCTTGGCCTGAATATAAAGGTAAATTCTCTGAATTCCGAGAGCAATGTTGGTGACTTTGGCATAGGCAAAGGATCGGCTTTGTTGACTGCCGCGACAATCGAGCGATCAAATGCATTGTTGCCGCTGGATTTTAGCACCTGTACCAGCAATACCGAACCACTGTCGTTCAAACGCACCCGTACCGTGGCCTGCAAATCGGCATTGGAAGCCGTCGGCGGGCGCAACCAGCTGTTTTGCACCTTGCGCTTGATGGCTGCGGTCACGCTGGCACGCTCCCTGCCATCTTTTTCCGCTGCCCATTGCGCCTGCAGTTCCTCTTCCCGCGCCTTTTGCTCTGCCTTGCGTTTTGCTTCAGCCTTGCGCTTGCGCTCAGCTTCCGCCTTCTTCTTCCGCTCCTGTTCTGCTTTTCTTTTTGCTTCGGCTTTCTTTTTCGCCTCGGCCTTCTTTTTTTCTTCGGCTTTCCTGCGCGCCTGCTCTTCCTTGCGCTTCTTCTGTTCGAGTTTCTTTTTCCGCTCCAGTTCCTGTTTCTTTTTCTTTTCTCGTTCTTTTTTCTCAAGGGCGAGCTTGCGCTTTTTCTCGGCTTCCGCCTTTTTGCGCTGTTCCTCCTTGCGTTTTTTTTCTGCCTCCTGCTTTTTCTTCTGCTCTTGCTGCTTCTTGATTTTCGCCTGTTTCTTGCGTTCTTCCTCCCGGCGCTGCTGTTCCAGCTTTTTCTTTTCTTCCTGCTTGCGTTTTTCCTGCAACCGCCGCTTTTCCTCTGTCTGCTTTACCTCTTTTTCCCTGGCAAGCTGCTCGGTATCCACCAGGCGCGCCTGCACCACCTGCCCCAGGGGTTGCTGCGGCTTGGGCGGGTTGATCCAGTCCAGGCCGAAGACCATCAGCGCAACCAGCACCAGGTGCATAAGCACCGCAAGAAAAAACCCCAAGGGATGGCGGCGTATGATGTCCAGCATTATTCGCTTGGATCGGTAAGCAGGCCGATGTCCGGCGCACCGGCTTCCTGCAACAGCACCATGGCCTCAATCACCTGACCATAGTCCACGCTGCGGTCGCCTTTCACCAGCACCGGAATCCCCGGGTTGGCCTGGATGATGGCCGCCGCCTGGCGCCGCAATTCCTCACCATCCACAGCTTGAGTGCGGTCGTCATCATAGGTAATGTGATACTGCCCTTCCTTGTCCACGCTTACCACCAGGGGGCGCTTGGCATCTTCTTCCAGGGGCTTGGCGTCCGCTTGGGGCAAATCCACCTTCACACCCTGAGTGAGCAGGGGGGCGGTAATCATGAAGATCACCAGCAGCACCAGCATCACATCAATGTAGGGCACCACATTGATTTCCGCCATGAGACGCAGTTTTCTGCCCCGCCGAGACATTATTTTTTCCCGAGCAGCATGTGCGCCTGACGCTGGAGGATGTTGGTGAATTCTTCAGCAAAATCCTCATAGCGGCTTTCCAGGCGCTGTACTGCATCTGCATATTTGTTGTATGCCACTACCGCCGGAATTGCGGCAAACAGCCCCATGGCTGTTGCAATCAGGGCTTCGGCAATTCCCGGGGCAACCAGATTCAGGGTGGCCTGCTTGACATTGCCCAGTGCAACAAAGGAGTTCATGATGCCCCATACGGTACCGAACAGGCCCACATAGGGGCTGGTAGAACCTACCGTCGCCAGAAAGGACAAATGCCGCTCCAGGCTGTCCATTTCGCGGCTCATGGCGACATGCATGGCGCGCCGGGCGCCTTCCACCACCGCCATGGGTTCCATGTTGGAAGCATCCTTGAGACGGGTAAACTCCCGAAAACCCGAGTGAAACACCATCGCCATGCCCTGGATTTCTTCAGGATGGCGATCCAGCCCCCGGTACAGATCCCCCAGATCGCCACCGGACCAGAACTTGTCTTCAAATTCATCCGCTGCGCGCTGCGCCTTGCGCAGGGTGCGGGAGCGATCAAAAATCGCCGTCCAGGACAACACGGATGCCAGCAACAGGCTGGCCATGACCAGCTGCACCAGGGGGCTGGCATCCAGCACCAGTTGCAGGAAGGAAAGCTCATTCTGCATGTTCTAGTTTCTCCAATATGGCTGACGGTATGGGGCGGGGCCGGAACGATTCGATATCCACACTGACGATGCCGATTTCCCCCTTGCACAGCAGTTTGCCGTCTTCCTGGCGATAGATGTTCTGCCGGATGGTCATGGCGGTACGGCTGTGGCCGAGCAGCTCTCCTGTCACCCATAGCAGGTCGTTGAATTTTGCCGGCACCAGGTATTCGGCAGCGGCGCTGCGCACCACGAACAC
>JAJRUY010000282.1 GCA_024277555.1 Gammaproteobacteria bacterium
GGCACCACGGCTCCATTCTCGGCAATATCCGGCGCCTTGATGGTGATGTCCTTGGTTGGTGTGGTGACCGGATCGCCTCCGACGCCAGCGATGGCCTCGTCGATGTTTTTGGCGGTGAAGGCATTCTTGTTCCAGGCAGCCAGTACCATGCCCGGGGTGAGCAGGCCGGCGGCGGCGCCGAGGGTTCCTGCTGCCAGTGATCCCTTGAGGAATACACGGCGTTTTTGATTCAGATTCATATTGGCTTCTCCAGTTTGATGATTGGGTCTGTTAATGTCGGTTGATCAGAAGCGTGGACCAGCATTCTTCTGTTCCATGGCCTGCTTGTACCCGGCCTCTGCCTGGAAGGTTGCAATCTCCAGCAGTTCCAGGGCTTTTTTGTAATCTCCGGCCTCAGCGGCCTTGATGGCGCTGGGCAGATAGCGTTTCTTGGATTTCTTCCAGCGGATGTCCCGCCATTCCCCATCGACGGCGGCTGCCTTTTCGACGGCAGCCTGGGCATTTTTCAGCGCAACCTCGTACTGAGCCTGCAGGCTGGTGGGTTTTTCTGCTGTGGTGGCGTTGCAACCTGCAATCAACAGGGTCAGGCTAAATGCTGTGAGTAGTTTTTTCATTGGTTCATCTCCCCGTTATTCACGGTAACCCGGTGCGTTGATTTCCAGACCATTTGACATATAGGTATGGAAGAATTCCAAATTGCGGTATTGCCTGCTCTGAGCCTTGAAAGGGCGGGCGCGAACCTGGCCGTTGCAGCCGCCATAGCGACGGTGCAGGGTACCCATGCCGTCACCGTTGGCTGCAGCTTTCTGCCATTTGGCGCGGAATACCGGGAAGTGCGTGGTCTGACCCAGTCCGGTGCTCAACAGCTGTCCGCGAACGCGATGGCCGGGGTACTGGACATGACAATCTGCGCAAGCCAGGTTCAGCTGGCCGCGCTTGGCATAGTAGAAATGCTTGCCTTCTTCATAAGCCTCCAGCGCCTTGGGGTCGTCGGGTATGACAACATTGATTCTTTGACCCCGGGCTTCATAGCCGAGGAAAGCTCCCAGATGGGCGATTTTGCCCTTCTTCCAGCCAAAGGGCTTTTCGCCGTTTTCTTTCAGGCATTTGTTGATGTCGCCTTCGAGGGTAACGACCTGCTGGGTCTTGCTGTCCCAGTGAGGGTATTTTACCCGCACCTTGGAAGGATCCTTACCGAAGCAGCTGGCGAAGCTCTTGCCATTCTTGAATGGGGTTTCCCAGATCTCGCGCCCTTTGTCTACATAGTCTTCATAGGGGGGGAATTCCTCCATGGATTCCCATTGCAGGCGCTTGTTGACATCCAGGGCGTAGGGGCCGTTGCCGAAGTCATCCAGCTGTACGCCGGGGAAGCGCTGCTCATAATAGATGCGGAATTTTTCCAGATCTTCCTCCGGGCTGGATACCGCCTGGGTTGCAGTTGCCACCAGGCCGGCGGAAAGCAACAGGGTTAGGATTTTTTTCATGATTTCTGTCCTCTTGCGTCCGCTGTTACAGACTGTAGATGTAATCGGTTACCAGGTCGATTTCCTTTTCGGAAAGAATCCTGTGGCGACCCAGGGGCGGCATGATGCTGTGGGGATTGATGGCTGTGGCATCCCAGATCTGGGCGCGCAGCTTGTCCTTGTCCGGAAAACGGCTTTTCATGGCGATCAGGGGCGGGCCAATGTTGCCTGGCAGGGTTCCTCCATCGATATGGTGACAGGTGAGGCAGTTGCCTTTCGAGCGGTCAAAAGCGATTTTCTTGCCGGCTTCCAAATCGGCTGCGCTGACCTGGGTGGATAACACCAGCCCGATGCACAGCGCCAGGGCAGTGGGGCCAAGCCTTTTGGTAAGTTTTGTCATTACATCCTCCAAGAGTAAATTTGGGCCAAGGTCACAGTGTGCTCTATTGGGAACCTCGAATAATTCGTTTTTCGTCACCCCGGTGAAAGCCGGGGTCCAGATAAATCAGCAAGTTATGGATTCCGGCTTCCGCCGGAATGACGATTTTTCGAGGAGCCATATTGTTTGTTTGCCTGGCTTCAGGCGGAAGTGAGTGAGCCTCCTGTGGGTTGGACACCAGTACTTCCGGTGCTAATAGAGCGGAAATACTTGATGTCTGCCGGAGCATCATATCTTCTTCAATGGATATTTGCACCAGCGTGGAGAAAGTATGCAAAGCCTTGGGAGTTAAGGGAATTGGCAGATACGGGAAAATTACTTGGGGTTTTCCCTAGTATGACCCCAAGTTTGTGTGAGCTGATGCACAGGAACAAGTTTTATCCAGAGCCAGAGTTTTTACTGCTGTCTTCCAGAGACAACACCATGCGCATCAAATCAGAAAGGCTTTGTGCCTGCATCTTTTCCATCACCTTGGCGCGATGGGCTTCCACGGTGGACTGGCTCACCGATAGTTCCAGGGCAATATTCTTGTTGCGCTTGCCGGTCACCACCATTTTCATTACCTGCTGCTCTCTGGGGGTGAGCGAGGCCAGCCGGGATTGCACTTCCGCCAGTTTGCTGGCTCGTCCGCGCTGTCTTGCATCGAGATCCAGGGCGCGATGAACGCTGTCCAGCAAGGCCTGGTCATTGAATGGCTTTTCGATGAAATCTACTGCGCCTGCCTGTACCGCCCGTACTGCCATGGGAACATCTCCGTGGCCGGTAATGATGATTACAGGAGGATGCATGGCTTCGGCGGCGAGGCGCGCCTGCAGCTCCAGGCCGCTCATGCCGGGCATGCGCACGTCCAGTATCAGACAGCCTGGTGCTTCCGGGTCAAACTGCTCCAGGTAGACATCCGCAGAGGGGTAAGTCTGAACCTTCAGGCCCACAGACTCCATCAGCAAGGCCAGTGCCTGGCGAACCTGGGTATCGTCATCGACAATGAAAATGGTGCTGGTGTTAGTGTTCATTTGCAGCCTTGATTACCGGCAGGGTAAAGCGGAAAATTGCTCCCTGATGTTTCTTTGCATCATAATAAAGGTTGCCGTTGTGGGCATTGATGATCGCCATGCTGATGGACAGCCCCAGCCCCATGCCGCGGGGTTTGCTGGTGACAAAGGGGTCGAACAGCTTGTCGAGCAGCTCCTTGTCTGCTCCTGGCCCACTATCTTCGACGGAAGTGATCACGGCATTGCCGCCTGCACAGCAGGTTCTCAGGGTCAGGATGCGCTGGTTCCGGTCAATTTCCGCCATGGCCTCGATGGCATTGCGGATCAGATTCAGGATCACTTGGTCGATCTGGATATGCTGGGCGCGAACCGGGTGAATGTTCGGGTCGAAGTCTCGCACCACGCGGATCCCCGCCTTACGGATTTCCGGCTCCAGCAATAGCAGCACTTCCTCGATCAGCTGGTTGATCTGCACTTGGGTGTGGCGGGGTTCTTCCTTGCGCACGAACTGGCGCAGCTGCGCGATGATGCCGCCGGCGCGGCGCGCCTGGGTGCTGATGGTTTCCAGTACGTCCAGCACCCGGTCGGTGGGTGGAGTGCCTGATTCCAGCAAGCGTATACAGGCATCGGCGCTGGTGGCAATGGCGGTGAGAGGCTGATTCAGTTCATGCGCCATGCCGGATGCCATTTCCCCCATGGTGCTCAGGCGTGCCACGTGGGCCAGTTCCATTTGGTACTGGTGGTCGGCCTCTGCCGCCTGTTTTCTGGCGCTGATGTCGCGAAACACCACCACCGAACCGACTACGTTGCCTTGTTCATTGCGAATCGGCGTGCTGCTGTACTCTACGGGGATGCAGCAGCCGTCTTTTTTCCAGAACAGGTCTTCCGCCACATAGCGGGGCTTGCCCTCGCGGAAGGTCAGATAAACCGGACATTCGCTACCTGGGTTGGGGCTGCCATCCGCTTTGGTGTGATGCAATATCTGGTGTTGGTTGACGCCGATCAGGTCTTTTGCCCGCCAGCCGGTGATTTCCGTTACCGCCTTGTTGATGAAGGTGGCGTTTCCCTGTAGATCTACGCCATAGATGCCGTCGGCTACGGAATCCAGTATCAGGTTGTGCTGGCGTTCGAGCATGCTCTTGGATTTTTTCAGGGCGCGGTTCAGGCGCACCACCCAGCTGGTCATAATCATCATGAACATCAGAAACAGCAGGGCGACGAGCAGCCAGTACCAGTATTTTTCGATGGCGTCGGCAAGGGTAAAGCGCTCCGGGCGGTCGTAGGGCGGAAGGTGCAGGTCGCGCAACAGCTCATGCACGGGCTGGTATTCCAGGGGGGTGGTCCAGCCGGCGTATTCCCCCCATTGCGCCGCAGGTTCCAGGGGAGACATTTGCAGCAAAGCGATGGCTACCCGCCGGGCAAGCGGCGCCGGGGTGTGCTGGAGCTTGCTGAAAGGCCATTCCGGATAGAGCTGGGTGCTGTGGGAAAACAGGCGCATATGATCCTGCTTTTGCCCAAGAACGGTAAATTTTTTGGCCGCTGTCCTGTCGTCTTCAATCATGGTTTCCAGAATGCCGGTACGCACCATCCCCACGTCAGCCGCGCCGCTACGCACCGCCTGCACCACAGCGTCATGGGTGCCACCAAAACTCAGGCTGGCCGTATCCCGGTAGGGATCGATGCCGATTTTCTCAAGCTCTTTCCAGGCCATCTGGAATCCTCCCAGGGAGGTTTTATCCACCGCTATCAGGGTCTTTCCTCGCAGATCATCCAGGCTGTTGATGTCATCACGATCTGCCCGGGTGAAGATCACGCCACCGAAGAGATTGGAAGCCTCGTTGTTGATCAGGTTGTTCAGGGTAGCGATGCGGGATATGCGGTAGCGTACCTCCATATTGACATAGATGCCGGGGTTCGCCAGCAGGAAATCCACACTGCCGGATTTTACTGCGGGTTCAATTTCCCGGAAATCCAGGGGTACGATGAGGAAGCGGTATTCCGGGATCACCCGTGTCAGATAATCCGCTGTGGGTGACCAGTTACGCAAGGTGGCTTCGTCACCGCGGTGGCTGAGTACGCCAATCCGGATCTGCGGCGCTTCGGCCAGGATCGTGACAGGCGCGAGCAAGACCAGCAGCAGCCATACAGTGCCTGCCATTGCTTTGCCGTATTCAGGAAACCACCGGAATGATGGTATTCCCGGAGCCGAATGGCGCTCGCTTGAGTAAAAACCACCGTCATCCCGGCGGAGGCCGGGATCCAGCAATTCCGGCAAACAGTATTGCTTGTGGATTCTGGCCTCGACTCTGGCTTCCTGCTTCGTTCTCGACAACTGCTCCTGCGTTGTTCTCGACAACTGCTCCTGCGTTGTTCTACCTTCGCCCATCCATGGTCTCGTACCTTCGCTCATCCTTGGGCTCGTACCTCCTCCATCCATGGAGTTGTGCGCCAGAATGACGAATTCCGCAAAAGCAAGCGCCATTCTTTCCAGCGCCTTCTTAACCACGCGCTGCATCCATGGCGTAGGGGGCGGGATCGACCACCGGCTCCCTGTCCAGCAGCAAATCGCCAAGCAACCTGGCGGAAGCCGGCCCCAGCACCACGCCATTGCGGAAATGACCGGCATTGATGAACAGGTTTTCGATCTGCGGATGCCGGGTAATGTAGGGCACCCCGGCGGGCGCCGCAGGGCGCAACCCGGCCCAGTGGCGTTCAACGGAAAAGCCTTTCAGTACCGGGTAGCGCGCAATGGCCAGTTGTTCCAGCTCCCTGCGGGTGCTATCGCTGGTTGAA
>JAJRUY010000283.1 GCA_024277555.1 Gammaproteobacteria bacterium
CGGGAGGGGCATCGCGCATCATGATGACCTTGTTCAGTTTGGTGGAATAGGCAGTATGATCAGCCTTGTAGATTTCGATCTCCATGGCACCTTCCGGCACTTCTTCATCGAAGATGGTCTGGGCATCAAAATCACCATAGTAGTCACCAACACCTGCATGATCACGACCCACGATAAAATGCGTGGCGCCCATGTTCTGGCGGAAATAGGCATGCAGTACGGCTTCACGAGGGCCGGCGTAGAGCATGTCAAAACCATAGCCGGTGATCATCACCGTATTGGGCGGGAAGTACAGTTCGGCCATTTTGCGGATAGCGGCATCGCGCACAGGCGCAGGAATATCACCCGGCTTGAGTTTGCCCAGCAACATATGTATGACCACGCCATCGGCGTTCACATCTTTCATCGCCATGTGGCACAGTTCTTCATGGGCACGGTGCATGGGGTTGCGGGTCTGGAATGCAACCACCTTGTTCCAGCCATGCTCCTTGATTTCGTTGCGGATTTCCACGGCGGTACGGAAAGTATCTGGAAAATCCATCTGGAAGTATGAGAAGTTCAGCACCTGGATAGGACCGGAAACCGCATTGCGCCCCTGGGACATGAATGCGGACACACCAGGATGCTCGGGATCATCAGTACGGTACACTTTGTCACGCATGCTGGCCATTTGCTCTTCACTAACTTTCTCGATGCTTTCCACTTCCATGACAGCCAGCACCGGGTTGCCTTCCACATTGGGGTCACGCAGAGCAATGCGCCGGGCATCGTCGATGGCGGCTACCGCTTCATCATCAACCATGTTCAGCACGGGAACCGGGAAGAAAGAACCATCCGTGAGGGTCATGTTCTCTGCTGCACCCATGGCGTCAGCCAGGTTCATAAATCCTTTCAGGGGGGTGAAGTAACCACCACCGAGCATTACAGCGTTTCCGGCTGCAGGAGAAGTAATAGTGACAGAAGGCAAACTTTCTGCTTCTTTCATCAAAGCATCATGCTTTTCAGAGTCGTAAACGAACAGTGGAAGCAGAGTGTCAGAGCCAATTGGTTTGATCATGCGGCAATCTCCTGGAGGTTGGGTTGGCCAAATTCATCATTGAACCATGCAAGAGGTTCAACGATATCCAAAGCAAAATTTTTTGTAAAACTAACAGATGCGACGCTTTGCCGCCCCTGTTTTTCTTTATGGCTGCAGAACTATTACCATGCCAGAACCAGGCAGAAGACAAAAAGAAAATTATTTTTTGCTTTATTTTCCAGGTATTGAAACTGATTATTAATGTGTGACTTTAAGATGCTGGCGCCTGCAGGGAGGCATTGATGTCCTTCAGGGCCTGCAACGGATCAGATGCCGCAGTCACCGGCCGACCGATCACCAGATAGCTGGAACCGGCCTGTATGGCATCTGACGGTGTCATCACCCGTTTCTGATCATCGACAGCAGCGGCTACCGGGCGCACTCCAGGTGTAACCAACAAAAAATCACTATCCGCCTGGGCGCGTATGGCCGCCGCCTCAAGGGGAGAACAAACCACGCCATCCATACCGGAAGATTTTGCCAGTGCAGCCAGACGCAGCACATTCTCTGCGGGTGTGCCGTGAAATCCGATCTCAAGAATGTCTTCTTCTCCCAGGCTGGTAAGAATGGTAACCGCAATCAATTTGGGCTGGTGCGCCTTGCCCGCCAGGCGCGCACGCGCTGTTTCCATCATCTTGCGTCCACCGGAAGCATGCAGGTTCATCATCCACACTCCCAGATCCGCAGCCGCATCACAGGCTGCTGCCACCGTGTTGGGAATGTCATGGAATTTCAGATCCAGAAACACGTCATAACCTGCAGTAACCAGTTTTTCCACAAACGCGGGGCCCAGGCGGGTAAAAAGCTCCTTCCCTACTTTCAACCGGCATAAGGAGGGATGCAGCCGGTTCACCAATGCCATGGCACTTTCCTGATCAGGAAAATCCAGTGCGACAATAACCGGGCTGGCGTTCATGACTGCTTCTCCTCTGGCTCTGATTTGCGGCAGATGCTGCCCCAGCTGCGGCAACTGGGGCACTGCCAGTGCAGGGTATTTGCTACAAAGCCGCATTTACTGCATTGATAGGCCGGTCGTTCCGCCAGCAGTTGTTCCACATGGGTTTTCATGCTCATCAGCATCTGCTCGGCATGTATATCCGGCAGGGAGGCATTCAGCTCAATCAGGCGCAACAGCCCTTTAAGGGTCGGGTGCAAATGCATCTGCTTGCTGAGAAAGGCTCTTGCCGCTACTTCATCTTCCGTTTCGGTAATGATTTCCGTGATGGCCAGGGCCACAGCCACATCCATTCTGTTGCCAAGAAACTTTTCCAAGTAGGTCTTCAGTGCCGGCAAATTCGAAAGATTCCGGTAGCACTCCATCAGGTGGCTCAATACCTCAGGCAGAAAAACCTGATCCTTGTCCACTGCCTGGTGCAACAGGCGAATCGCTGCCTCGCAGTCTTCCTGTTCCATGGCCAGGCGCGCCTGCATGTGCAGGGGGCGTACGCTATGGGCATCGACCGAGCCTGCTTTTTTCAGCAATTTTCCGGCATCATCCTTCTGCCCCTTGCGTAACGCCTCTTCCGCCAGCTCACAGTAGAAATGAGAACGCTCCAGGGATAAAGGGTCGTTCACCAGAGATTCCAGCTCTTCTGCGGTTTCCAGGCAGGACTGCCAGTCTTTTTCCTGTTGATAGACAATCAGCAGATTTTGCAGCGCTTTGCGCACATGCAGTTTCATTTCCTTGAGTTCCAGGAAAAGGTTTTCCGCACGGTCATACAGACCCGCCCGCATATAATCCATGCCCAGTTCCAGCAACGCCTGCGCCCTTTGATCCTGCCCCAACGCTGGCCGGGCAATGAGGTTCTGATGAATGCGGATGGCCCGTTCCACCTCCCCTCGGCGGCGAAACAGACTGCCCAGGGCGAGATGCGTTTCCACAGTTTCGCTGTCCACTTCCAGCAGCTGCACAAACACGTCAATCGCCTTGTCCGGCTCTTCATTCAACAGATAATTCAGGCCACGGAAATATGCCGGAGTGGTAAGGCATTCCGTGTCTTCACGGCTGCCAGCCATACTGCGCCGCGCCGCCCACCAACCAGAGGCAGCAGCAACAGGCAATAATATCCAGAGCAGTTCCAGCATGTCTTATCCGTCCTTTACCGGAATGGTTCGCAGATTATTCGCTTCTTCGCTCGCAAGGCAGGCCTGGCGACGCAAGCTATGATCATCCTGCCATGCTCGCGCCATAAGCAACAAGCGGCTGATCGCACCTAGCCCGCATATTTCATCAGAACGTTCGAAATATCGGAGTTTATCTATATAATTCATTATCTTGCGCTGAATTGCTCCAGGTTACACTTTGCATCCGCTGCACTATCTGGTGAAACATGCGGGCTAGCAGGGCAGCACCCAACAGCAGAATAAATTTGATCAGCATTGGCAACCCGAGACTCCAGCCATATGGATAGCATTCTATGATAGCCCATGCCCGGGGGTGTTAGTAGGGGCGCAATCGGCAAGACACCGGCATTGTGATGAGTTTTTACTTGAGCCTGGCCGATAATCCGCAAAAACACCCTGGTTTATGCGCGACAAATGGCCCTTATTGATCCAGCAACCAAATGTTTGCCGGATCAAGAGTGCAAGGCGAGAACATCCTGCATATCAAATTGACCGCAGGTTTTTTCCTGCAACCACAAAACTGCTCTGACAGAACCATTGGCGTAGGTCATGCGGCTGGAGGATTTGACTGCGATTTCCACCCGTTCGCCTTCGGTGGCAAACCAGACCGTGTGCTCACCGACAACATCACCGGCACGAATGGTTTCAAAGCCAATGGTTTTTCGATCCCTTTCTCCGGTAATCCCGTGACGGCCGTAAACCGCTACTTCATCAAGGTTGCGCCCCAGAGTGTGGGCCACCACTTCACCCATACGAATTGCGGTGCCTGAAGGGGCATCGATCTTGTGGCGGTGATGTGCCTCGATGATTTCAATATCTGCATCATCGCCCATCACCTGGGCTGCAATTTCCAGCAGCTTGAAACAAAGGTTTACGCCAACGCTCATGTTGGGCGCAAATACAATGGCAATATCTGCCGCCGCAGCGGCAATTTGCTGTTTTTGCTCGTCATTGAAACCCGTGGTGCCAACCACCAGTTGCTTGCCATATTCCCGGCATATGGATAGATGGCGCATGCTGGCTTCCGGGCGGCTAAAGTCGATCACTACATCAAATTGCTCATGAGATTCCGCCAAATCCGCAGAAATGGCAACGCCCAGTTTGCCGACACCGGCCAGCTCCCCTGCATCCGCACCGATCAGGGATGATTCGGGATATTCTGTTGCCACGGCAAGCTCCATGCCAGCAGTCTCATACACCGCCTGCACCAGCGATTTCCCCATCCTGCCGGCAGCGCCGACCACAGCCACTCGAATCATTGCCTCGCCTCCGGGGATCAGAATCCCATTTCCTTGAAAAAGCTCTTCACGCCATCCAGCCAGGAACTGGCATTGGGGCTATGCTTGCGCCCCCCGCCCTGCAGGGATTCATCCAGTTGGCGCAACAGCTCTTTTTGCTCATCGCTGAGATTGATCGGTGTCTCCACCACCACCTTGCACAATAAATCCCCCACTGCGCCACCACGCACGGGCTTGATGCCTTTGCCTCGAATGCGGAACAGCTTACCGGTCTGGGTGCCTTCCGGCACCTTGAGTTTGACCTTGCCCTCCAGCGTCGGCACTTCAAGTTCTCCACCAAGAGCAGCCGTAGTAAAGGGAATCGGCGCTTCACAATAGAGATTGGCGTCATCGCGCTCAAAAATAGGGTGTGGCTTGACGTGTATCTGCACATACAGATCCCCGGCGGGCCCGCCGTTTTCTCCTGCCTCACCTTCTCCGGCAAGGCGGATTCTGTCGCCGGAATCCACGCCTGCAGGCACTTTCACGGAAAGGGTCTTGTGCTTTTGAATCCGTCCCTGGCCATGGCAGATTTGACAGGGATCATCAATCTGCACCCCCCTCCCATGACAGGTTGGGCAAGTTTGCTGCGCAATGAAAAACCCCTGCTGCATCCGCACCTGGCCGCTGCCGCCACAGGTGCTGCATGCTTTTGGCGCGGTGCCTTTTCTGGCGCCACTGCCGCCACAGGCGTCACAGCTGACTTGGGCCGGAATCCTGATTTTTACCGTGGTTCCCCTGACTGCATCCTCGAGAGAAAGCTCCAGGTTATAACCCATATCGGCGCCACGCTGGTGGCGTTGTGCGCCACGGCCAGCACCGAAAATGTCGCCAAATACATCGCCAAAAATATCGCTGAAGCCGCCACCCCCGGCAGCGCCAAAACCACCAGGACCACCGCCCATGCCGGCTGAGCCATCCACGCCGGCATGACCAAACTGATCGTAGGCTGCGCGCTTCTGGTCATCAGAAAGCACCTCGTAGGCCAGCTTGACTTCCTTGAACTTTATCTCGGCCTGCTCGCCATCTTCTCCTGAATTCCGGTCAGGGTGATACTTCATCGCCAACTTGCGATAGGCTTTTTTTATTTCGACGCTGGTGGCCGTGCGGCTTACCCCCAGCACTTCATAGTAATCACGTTTGGACATGATTGATCCTGTCAGAGAATGCGTTTACCCGGAATAACAGGGCAAGCAAAACGCAAAAATCCGGGAGCGGTAAAACCACTCCCGGTTTTTCAAAAAAATACCAATTTCGGGTCTTATTTCTTGTCGTCAACTTCTTCAAATTCGGCATCGACCACATCATCATCAGCACTGGACTTTTGTCCGGCTTCTGCCGCTCCCGGCTTGGCGCCAGTATCAGCATCTCCGGCACCCTGATACATGCGCTCCGCCAGTTTTCCCGAGGCTTCCGCCAGGGCTTTGGTCTTGGCTTCGATAGCGGTCTTGCTGTCACCTTTCATCGCCTCTTCAAGCTCCTTCATCAGACTCTCGATATTGGCTCTTTCAGCGCCCTCAACCTTGTCGCCCATTTCCTCAAGGGATTTCTTGGTGGCATGCAACATGGCGTCCGCCTGGTTGCGCGCGTCCACCATTTCATGGAACTTCTTGTCCTCCTCGGCATGGGCTTCGGCATCTTTCACCATCTTTTCGATCTCTTCACTGCTCAAACCGGAAGAGGCGGTAATCTTGATGCTTTGCTCCTTGCCTGTGGCCTTGTCCTTGGCGGACACGTTCAGGATGCCGTTGGCATCGATATCGAAGGTCACTTCAATCTGCGGAACTCCACGCGGCGCTGGAGGAATGTCCGTCAGGTCAAAGCGCCCCAGGGATTTGTTGGCCGAAGCCATTTCCCGCTCACCCTGCAGGACATGCACGGTAACCGCTGCCTGGTTGTCATCAGCAGTAGAGAACACCTGTGAGGCCGTGGTCGGGATGGTGGTGTTCTTCTCGATGAGTTTGGTCATCACGCCACCCATGGTCTCGATGCCCAGAGACAGGGGAGTAACATCCAGCAACAGGACGTCTTTCACATCGCCGGAAAGCACACCACCCTGGATGGCGGCACCGATGGCTACCGCCTCATCGGGATTGATGTCCTTGCGCGGTGCCTTGCCGAAAAACTTCTCGACGGTTTCCTGCACCTTGGGCATGCGAGTCTGGCCGCCAACCAGGATCACATCATCAATATCGGATGCGGACAGACCTGCGTCCTTCAGCGCCACCTTGCAAGGCTCAATGGTCTGTTCCACCAGCTCGTCCACCAGTGATTCCAACTTGGAGCGGGTAAGCTTGACGTTCATGTGCTTGGGACCACTGGCGTCAGCCGTAATATATGGCAGGTTGATGTCAGTCTGCTGGGCAGACGACAATTCAATCTTGGCCTTTTCTGCGGTTTCTTTCAGACGCTGCAGCGCCAGGGGATCGTTGCGCAAATCCACACCCTGCTCGTTCTTGAAGGTTTCGACCAGGAAATCGATAACGCGCATGTCGAAATCTTCACCACCAAGGAAGGTATCGCCATTGGTGGACAGCACTTCAAACTGGTGCTCGCCATCCACTTCGGCAATCTCGATAATGGATACGTCGAAGGTGCCGCCACCAAGATCGTACACGGCCAGTTTCTTGTCGCCAGGGCTTTTGTCCATGCCATAGGCGAGAGCCGCCGCTGTCGGTTCGTTGATAATGCGTTTTACGTCCAGGCCGGCGATGCGCCCGGCATCTTTTGTAGCCTGACGCTGAGAATCGTTAAAGTAGGCCGGCACGGTAATAACCGCTTCGGTCACTTCTTCACCCAGGTAATCTTCTGCAGTTTTCTTCATTTTCTGCAAAACCTTGGCAGACACTTCCGGCGGGGCCATTTTCTTGCCGCTGGCCTCCACCCAGGCATCGCCGTTGTCTGCCTTGACGATCTTGTAGGGCACCATTTCGATATCACGCTGCACCACTTCATCATCGAATTTGCGCCCGATAAGACGCTTGATGGCAAACAGGGTGTTGTGCGGATTGGTGACCGCCTGGCGCTTCGCAGACTGGCCCACCAGCACTTCTCCTTCCTGGGTAAAGGCCACCACTGAGGGTGTGGTGCGATCGCCCTCGGAGTTTTCGATCACCTTTGGCTGATCACCCTCCATTATGGCGACACAGGAATTGGTTGTACCCAAGTCGATGCCGATAATTCTGCCCATTTGTGTTTCTCCGTTATAAATTCGTTAATTACAGTTCTAAATCAGTTTCTGCTTACCCAGATGGGGGCAGTTACCTGAAATTCAAGATGTTGGAGCCTGTGACACCATCACCATCGCCGGCCGCACCAGACGCCCGTTGAGCAAATAGCCTTTCTGCACCACATTCACCACCGTATTCGGCGGCACCTCGTCTGTGGACACCATGCCCATGGCCTGGTGCAGCTCCGGGTTGAACGCATCGCCTGTCGGGTCAATCTGCTCCACCCCGAATTTGTTCATGGCGTCTTGAAGCATTTTCAGCGTCAATTCTGTACCTTCCAGGAGCTTTTCCACATCATGGTTTTCCCGGGC
>JAJRUY010000284.1 GCA_024277555.1 Gammaproteobacteria bacterium
ACAGTCTGTTCCAGGCTGCCAGAGCAAGGGCTCGGGGTTACCGGAATGACAGCACCTTCATTACCATGATTTACATGATTGCCAGCCCGGCAGGTTCTATACTGAAATCCACATGAAACGTCGAAGAGCCCTTATATTGTTATTTCAGTGTCCAGGTGAAATATCCGGGTTAGGTTCGGCGGCTATTTTTTCTTCTTCTGTGGGATCAAGAGCTTGTGCAGGATTTGTGCTTCTATGTCAGGATCTGGGTAGAAGGTTTATTTGCATTGGGAGACGGTGGCCGGGAAACTCTTCGCCAAACGAGTATTCATTGTCCACAAGCAATGGTGCTTGTTATCCTTGGTCTTTAGAAAATGGCTTTTGCCTGTTTCGAACAATCTGAACGAAAATCTCTCCAGGAAAATCCGGATTCTGGTGAAACATGCGGGTTAAGGAAGATGGCGCAATTTGTCTGGAAGTTATACAATTTCCGGCCATTCCTCATTATTTTATGTGTATGCCCGGCAAGCTGTATATCAAGACCTTTGGTTGTCAAATGAACGAGTACGACTCCAGCAAGATGGAGGATGTGCTGCGCGAGTCACACCACCTGGAAATTACCCCCGACCCCGAGGCGGCTGACGTGCTGCTGCTCAACACCTGCTCCATCCGGGAGAAGGCGCAGGAGAAGGTGTTTTCCCTGCTTGGCCGCTGGAAGGACTGGAAGCAGGAAAAGCCTGATCTGGTGATTGGCGTGGGCGGCTGTGTCGCCAGCCAGGAAGGTGAGGCAATTCGCAGCCGCGCACCTTTTGTCGATCTGGTGTTCGGCCCCCAGACATTGCACCGCTTGCCGCAAATGCTGGATCAGCTGCGCGAACACAAGCAGCCGGTAGTAGATGTGCGCTTTCCCGAAATCGAAAAATTCGACTGTCTGCCCGAACCCCGAGCCGACGGCCCAAGCGCTTTTGTTTCCATCATGGAGGGTTGCTCCAAATACTGCACCTATTGCGTGGTGCCCTATACCCGGGGCACGGAAATCAGCCGCCCCTTCGATGATGTCATTACCGAAGTAGCCCAGCTCGCTGCCCAGGGCGTGCGCGAGGTGAACCTGCTGGGGCAGAATGTAAATGCCTACCGCGGCCTGACCCACGATGGGGAGACCGCCGACCTGGCTCTGCTGATCCGCTATGTGGCGGCCATCGAGGGTATCGAGCGTATCCGTTTCACCACCTCCCATCCGGTGGAATTCTCTGACGGCCTGATCGATGTGTATGCTGATGTGCCGGAGCTGGTGAGCTTTTTGCACCTGCCGGTGCAGTCCGGCTCCGACCGCATCCTTCTGGCCATGAAGCGCAGCCACAGCGCCTTCGAATACAAACAAAAAATCCGCCGCCTGCGCCAGATCCGTCCGGACATCAGCATCTCCTCGGATTTCATCGTGGGCTTCCCCGGCGAGACGGATGAGGATTTCGCCCACACCATGGCGCTCATCGACGAGATCGGTTTTGACCAGTCATTCAGCTTTATTTACAGCCGCCGCCCCGGCACGCCTGCCGCAGACTATGCCGACGACGTGCCCCATGAAGTGAAACAGGCGCGGCTCATGAAGTTGCAGCAGGCGATCAACAGCAACGCCCAGCGCATCAGCCGCCAGATGGTGGATACAGTGCAGCGGGTGCTGGTGGAACGCCATGCACGCAAGGATGCCAGTGAACTGGCGGGGCGCACGGAAAACAACCGGGTGGTGAATTTTGCCGCCCCCGTATCCCTCATCGGGCAGTTTGTGGATGTACGCATCACGGGCGCCCTACCCAATTCACTACGCGGAGAACTGTTGGACGAGACCGCTGCTGCGGCCACCGCCTGAAGACTGTATGACGACCGCCCTGGCATCTGACCATCCCGAATCTCTGGATCTTGTTCTGGAACCTGAAAACAACGAACGATTGCGCAACGTCTGCGGCCAGCTGGATGAACATCTGCGCCAGCTGGAGGCGCGCCTGGGCATCGAAATCAACAACCGGGGCAACCATTTTCACCTGATTGGCACGCCGGAAGCGGTGCAGGCCGGGGCGGAGCTGTTGCAGAAGCTGTACCTGGTCACCGGGAAGGAGGTTCTCACTCCTGCGGCTGTGCATCTCTACCTGCAGGAATCCGGCATAGAAGAGCTGTTGCAGACAGCCGACTCCGACCTGCCGGAAATCGTCATCAAGACCAGGCGCGGCCTGGTGCGCGGGCGCGGCCTTCATCAAAAAGAATACCTGCACCGGGTAATGAAGCACGACATCAACTTTGGCGTAGGGCCTGCGGGTACGGGCAAGACCTATCTGGCAGTAGCCTGCGCCATAGATGCCCTGGAATGCGACCAGGTGCGCCGCATCATACTGGTGCGCCCGGCGGTGGAAGCCGGTGAGCGCCTGGGTTTCCTGCCCGGCGATTTGGCGCAGAAAATCGACCCCTATCTGCGACCCCTCTATGATGCCCTGTATGAAATGCTGGGCTTTGAGCGCGTACACAAGCTGGTGGAGCGCAATGTCATCGAGATTGCCCCCCTGGCCTATATGCGCGGGCGCACCCTGAACGAATCCTTCATCATTCTGGACGAAGCCCAGAACACTACCCCGGAACAAATGAAAATGTTCCTCACCCGTATCGGCTTCGGTTCCACTGCGGTGATCACCGGCGATGTCACCCAGGTGGATCTGCCGCGCCATCAGCGCTCCGGTCTGCGCCAGGCCACGGAAATCCTGGCCAAAGTGGAAGGCATCAGCTTTACCTTCTTCAACGCCAGGGACGTGGTGCGCCATCCCCTGGTGCAAAAAGTGGTGCAGGCCTACAACCGCCATGAGAATATCGAAGAATGAATTCGGAGCTGGAAATCCAGATTGCAAGCAAGGAAAAACATTTGCCTTCGGAGGGAGCGCTTCGGCAGTGGGCGCAGATTGCGCTGGAGCAGGATGGGGCGGATGCCGGAGTAGTCATCCGTATTGTGGATGAAGAAGAAAGCCGTCGGCTCAACGACAAATACCGGGACAGGGACAAGCCCACCAATGTCCTGTCCTTTCCTTTTGAGGCGCCTCCCGGGGTGCCAGTAAACCATATTGGCGATCTGGTAGTGTGCGCTCCCCTGGTCTCTGCACAGGCCATAGCCCAGGGCAAACCACTGGAACATCACTGGGCGCATATGATTGTCCACGGTATCCTGCATCTGCGGGGCTACGACCACATGACCGAGGAAGATGCCGAGCGCATGGAATCTCTGGAGCGGAATTTGCTGCAGAGCATGGGCATTCCTGATCCCTATAGTGAAACACAATGAACGATAACGTCCCCCCAAAACCTTCATCCCTGCGCCGCTTCCTCAGTCGGCTGCTCAAGCCGCTGGTGCAAACAGAACCGGAAAACCGCGAGCAACTGGTGCAGGTTCTCAAGCAGGCGCGCACCCGCCATCTGATGGACGGAGAAGCGCTTTCCATGATGGAGGCGGTGCTGCAGGTTTCCGAACTGCGGGTACGCGACATCATGATTCCCCGGGCGCGCATGGTGGTGGTGGAAAGGGATAAACCCGTGGAGGAGCTGCTGCCTGTCATCATCGAATCCGCACATTCCCGCTTCCCTGTCATCGGCGATGATCGCAGCGAAGTGGTAGGCATCCTCCTGGCCAAAGACTTGTTGCAATACTGCGGGCAGGACAGCCCCACATTCAATATGCGCGATGTGTTGCGCTCTGCAGTGTTCGTGCCGGAGAGCAAGCGCCTGAACGTCCTGCTCAAGGAATTCCGTCTCAGCCGCAACCACATGGCCATCGTCATTGACGAATATGGCGGCGCTGCCGGGCTGATTACCATCGAGGACGTGCTGGAGCAAATCGTCGGGGAAATCGAGGATGAATATGACTTCGACGAAGGTGCATACATACTCAAGCGGGGCAAGGATCTGTACACCGCCAAGGCTCATACTACCATCGAGGATTTCAACGAGTTCTTCGGTACCGAGTTTGACGATGAGGATTATGACACCATCGGCGGCATGGTGGTCAACGCCTTGGGCCACCTCCCCCAGCGTGGAGAAGTCGCCGAAATCGGTGATTTTCGATTCACCGTGGTGCGGGCCGACAGCCGCAAGGTGCGCTTGCTGAATATCGAGCGCCTGCCGGGCTGACCATTGGTGCGCTGCACCAAAACCAATTCAGCCAAATGGACAAAAAACGCAGCACCATACTGACATTGTTCCTCGCCTTTCTCGGCGGCAGTGCAATGGTGCTGGCGTTTGCCCCTTTTTCCCAAGGGTGGATTGCCGTGCTGTCCCTTGCCGCCCTGTTTGTGCTGTGGAGAAATGCCAGCCCGGTGCAGGCTTTTGCCATCGGCTGGGCCTGGGGTCTGGGCTGCATGGGCTTTGGTGTTTTCTGGCTGCACCACAGTATTGCCCAGTTTGGCGGCGTAAACCTGCCTTTGGCGATATTACTTACCCTGATGTTTGCAGCAGTGCTGGCACTTTTCCCCGCCCTGGCCGGGTGGATTGCCAGAAAGTGCTCCTGGAGCAGCTCGGCAACTCTGGTGCTGGCGTACCCGGCAAGCTGGGTATTGATGGAGTGGGTGCGCAGCTGGCTGTTGACCGGATTTCCCTGGCTCACTGTCGGCTACTCCCAGATCGACACCCCGCTTTCCGGCTATGCCCCGCTGCTTGGCGTTTATGGTGTAAGCCTGATGCTGGCGTTGAGCGCCACTGCTCTGAGCCTGGGCCGCAGCTGGTGGTTGCTGTTGTTGCCGGGCATCTGGGTGGGGGGCTGGGCCTTGCAGCAGCTGCAATGGACCGAGCCGGTCGGCAAGCCGTTCACCGCAACATTGCTCCAGGCGAGCATCCCCCAGGAAAAGAAATGGCTTCCCTCCCAGCTGCGTCCCACCCTGGAATACTATGTTGAGGCCAGCGATGCACACCCTGACAGCCGTCTGGTTATCTGGCCGGAAACTGCGGTTCCCGCCTTCGCCCACCAGGTCGAGGAAAGCTTCCTGCAACCCCTGGATCGGCGCTTTCGCCAGCAGGGAAGGGATCTGCTGCTGGGCATCCCCGTGCGTGATTCCCGGGAGCGCTCCTACAACGCCATGATCAGCCTGGGCAGCTCCGGGCGCGGCGAGTATTACAAGCGCCACTTGGTGCCTTTTGGTGAATTCATGCCGTTCAAGGCGTTGCTGCAACCCTTGGTCGAGCTGTTCGCTATTCCCATGTCGTCCTTTTCTGCTGGCGACAAGAGCAAGCAACCACTGCTGAAGCTGGCGGGCATGGAAGCCGGCATTTCTATCTGTTATGAAGATGCCTTCGGCGAAGAAGTCGTACAGGCTCTGCCCCAGGCGGCATTTCTGGTGAACGCCAGCAACGATGCCTGGTTCGGTGATTCCCTCGCACCCCATCAGCATCTGGAAATGGCACGTATGCGCGCATTGGAGACGGGGCGGTATCTGTTGCGGGCGACCAATACCGGGGTATCGGCGATTATCGATCACAAGGCCAGACTGGTGCGGGTGCTGCCCCAGTTTGAGCGTGGTGCGATCAGCGCAGAGATCCAGCCCATGCAGGGGCAGACCGGGTTTTCCCTGTGGCGGAACTGGCTGGTGGTGGGGCTTTCGGTGCTGCTGCTAGCCCGCATGTTTCACCGGAATCCAGATTTTTCCCGGAGAGATTTTCGTTCAGATTGTTCGAACGGACAAAAGTCGATGTCATTCATCGGCTTGCAGGCAGTTCGGGCAATCTGGGCGGAAAGATCCCGGGAAAAACTGG
>JAJRUY010000285.1 GCA_024277555.1 Gammaproteobacteria bacterium
CCATAGTCCATGTAATTTAAACGCTTATGGATTCCGGCATACGCCGGAATGACAATTAGTTTAGGGTACCCTTTACTTTTCTTTTGTAACCGTGGCTTTTTCAATCAGCAGCGGATAGGTATAGCCAGAACCAAAATCGACATCGGTTGAAACGGTTCCAACAATCACCACCTGATCGCCAACTTCGGCGGTTTCCTGGCTGGTGACGGTGAGGTCATTGCTGCCTTGTTTGCCGGTACCGTCCCGCAGATGCAGGAAATTACGTCCCATGATCTTGTTGTTGACCTTCACGATTTCGCCGCTGACCCGCACCTGCTTCCCCGCCAGTTGCGCTTTTTCCTGGTGGATTTCTGCCACGGTTTTATTGGCGGCGTCAGAAGCCACGGCGACAGTTGATCCAAGACAGAAAAAAACGGCAAGCAGGCAGATTTTGAGATGATTCATAATTGAGATTCCTGATAGAAAGACATTTCGTAAATTTTACAAGCCAACTGTCCCGGTGTAAATTGGAAACTGGCTTTGAGTTAAACGAACCATGTCATACAAACCGGGCATACTCAATTACTTGTTTGAATGACGATTCCCGGAACCGGGGAAACCTCCGGTTGCAGCCGGGCAAAACCAGCTGCGGATATTGCAGTGGTTTTGCAGCAAAGTACCCGGGCATTTCCACCCCAGGATCCGGGTTCACGATACAGGCATCCATGAAAACATGAAAAAAATATCCTATGTGATCCCTTGCTATGACGAAGCAGCAGTGTTGCCCGAATTTTACCGGCGCATCTGCGCCATTGCCGATGCCAGAAACGATTATGAATTTGAATTTGTCTTCATCAATGACGGCAGCAGGGACGATACGCCCAAGATCCTGAACGATATTTCCGACAGGGATCCCAGAGCGAAAGTGCTGCACTTTGCAAGAAATATGGGGCATCAGGAAGCGATTACGGCGGGCATGGATTTCTCATCAGGCGACATTATCGTAACCATTGACGCCGACCTTCAGGATCCTCCCGAGTTGATCGATGAAATTCTGAACAAAATGGATCGGGGTTTCGATGTGGTTCACATGCAACGCCGCAAGCGACCGAGCGAATCACGATTCAAACTGGCGTCATCATCTGCTTTTTACTGGCTGATGAAACATGTTGGCAATGCAGACATTGTGGAAAACAGCGGCGATTTTCGTGCCTTTACCCGGCCGGTGCTTGAGGCCATGAGACAATTCCGCGAGAAACACCGCTTCATGCGCGGACTGTTCGCCATGATCGGCTTCCGCCAGACCATCCTGCAATATGACCGCGACCCGCGTTTTGCCGGACAAACAAAGTATCCCTTGCGCAAAATGTTCCGGCTGGCGTCAAATGCCATCCTGAGTTTTTCTGCAACCCCGCTACACACCATCGCCTGGCTCTCTGTGCTGCTTTGGTTCGCCAGCCTGGTCTATCTCATCAAGGCGCTTGTCGATCATTTTTTGCTGGAAATCACGGTGCAGGGCTGGACCTCGATCATCATCCTGATGACTTTTTATACCGGCATCGTGCTCTTTTGCCTGAGCATCATCGCCACCTACATTGGCCGCATCTTCGAACAAGGCCAGCAACGCCCCCTCTACTGGCTGTACGATGCGAGGAACATCGACCCCCAGGAGTTCCGTTGCGTTTCCCGTGAAGCCAGAATCTCCAGCAACATCCTGGACAGCAGCAAATAGCCTTTCCCATGCATCGTAAAACCACTGCAGAAGCCCTGGCGCGGGAGCGCAAGCATCACGATCAGTGGGCCGCCGATCTCGATATCGACAAGATTCTGGTGAAGGAATCCTTCGAGGCCTCTACCGCACCGGAAAATCGTTTTATCCTCAAGCAGCTCGGAAGCCTGGAAGGAAAGAAGCTGCTGGATCTTGGATGCGGAGCCGGGGAAAACAGCGTCTATTTTGCCCTCAAGGGTGCCCGCTGCGTTGCCGCGGACTACTCACCAGGGATGCTGGAAACAGCGCAGTTACTGGCTGAAAAGCATGGTGTTAGCATAGAGACCAGGCGCATCAACGCAGAAGCCATCGAGTTTCCGGACAACAGCTTCGATTGTATCTACGCCGCCAACCTGCTGCACCACGTCTGCCCCGAAACCGCCCTGCGTGAAATGCACCGGGTATGCAGGCCGGGAGGCAAGGTATGCTTCTGGGATCCCCTGAAGCACAACCCCCTGATCAACCTGTACCGGCGCATGGCCACCGAGGTCAGAAGCGAGGACGAAGCCCCGCTTTCCATTGGCTTTGTCAGAACCGTGGAAGAGCTGTTTTCGGAAGTCTCACATGAGACTTTCTGGCTCTCCACCCTGTGGATCTTTCTGCGCTTCTATCTGATCGAAAGAGTATCGCCCAACCAGGAGCGCTACTGGAAAAAAATCATCTATGATGAACCACGTTTGCGCAACAGCTATCAACGCCTGGAAAGGCTGGATCATTACCTGAAAAAAATCCCCCTGGTCGAGCGATATGCCTGGAACCTGGCCGTAGTCGCAACCAAATAGCAACAACCCCGAGAACCTGTCCATGCTGCCCGACAAACCCACTGCCGTGCCCCGTAGCCTGATTATCGCCCTGGCTCTGGCCGTCGGCTGCTTCGCCGCCCTTTTCGCCATCGAGAAAGTCTACAACTACGACATCTGGTGGCATATCAAAACCGGTCAGTGGATACTCGAACATGGCGCAGTACCCAGCATGGATACTTTCGGTTTCGCCACAGCAGGAGCCGCATGGGTGCCCCACGCCTGGCTATCGGATGTCATTTTTGCCTACCTCTATGACCTGGCGGGAATCGACGCTCTCATCTTGCTCAAGGCGGCGATTATTGGCGCCGCATTTGCCATTTGTTACTTGCTTGCCGTGCGCATGGGCGCCAATCCTTTTCTGGCAGCATTCATTATTGGCGCAGCAGTACCCATCGCAAGGTTTCGCTTTCTTCTCCGCCCCCATGTATTCACCTTTTTGCTTACGGCGATTTTTTTCTACCTGCTGTGCCGCTACAACCGGCAAAAACCGCGGCAACTGCTGGCTCTGCTACCCTTGATGCTGTTCTGGGTTAATGCGCATGCCAGCTTTATTCTTGGCATACTGTTTGTCGGATTCCTCCTGACCGAAGCCTTGATTTCCCAGGTTCTCGCCCGGCGGGGCGGATCATATCCGTTTCAACTGCTTCCCGCCGGGGTCTCCAGCAGTACGGCTGGCCCGGGCAGCACCCAAGAAGACCTGTCTTCCCTCGGCGCAATCGCACTGCTGCTGGCAGGAATGGGGCTGATGGCATTTGCCACACCCCACGGGCTGGCGCTTCCCGAATGGATCATCCAGATCTTCATCACCACCTCGGTCAGCTACGATCTCGCCATCGAAGAACATGCCGCCCTGGCCTGGGGAGGACATTTGGGCTTCTGGGCATTGATGGTTGCCACCGCAGTGAGCTTTGTACTCACCTGGCGTCATCCCAGAATCTTCCTGCTGCTGGTTTTCCTTTCCACCTCATACCTTGCCATCAGCTCGGTCAGGTATGTCGGCTTTGC
>JAJRUY010000286.1 GCA_024277555.1 Gammaproteobacteria bacterium
GATTTACCTGCATCCTTGTTTCATGCACCCATAACCGTTTGCCCATGATCTTTGTCACATAGGTGACAGCACCAGGATTTCCTATCTTCTATGCTTTTATTGATTTATGGGCACCTCGAAAAAACGTCATTCCGGCGGAAGCCGGAATCCAGACAAATCAACAGGTTGTGGATACCGGCCTGCGCCGGTATGACAATTATTCGAGGCTCCCTTATGTGAAAATTACTTTTTTGATAAAAAGATATGGAAAAAGCAAGCAGCTGCATTGCTGTATTCATGAAGTATTCGGATGCCAGAGAAGCCATTGAAAAGATTGTGGATGCGGGTGTTGATCACAGCCGGATATCATTGGTAGGGGAAGAAATCCAGGAAGGAAAGGTGGCTGCTGACGGGGCTTCTGCGCTGGATGATGATCTCCGCCAGCTTGGTGTGCAGGAAGAAAATCTGCATTGTTATAAACATCTGATGCTGGGTGGCGCATATTTGGTAGTTGTCAGTGGTGACTACGTGGAGGTGAGTCGGGCTTTTGATTTTCTCGAAAGATACAATCAGGCAGAGGTTTTTGTCCATTTTAACGCCCCTTGAGAAAAGGTGTTATTTGTGTGTCTGCAAAGGCATTTTGGGCACAAGACACCAGTTTACGACTTGTTCAGAGGTTCCTCAGTGTTGCCACAGGATAAGGTTTTCCTCAAGAGGTATTTGTACGCCCGGGTAGCAGGGGATTACTCGTGCCGTGTAGTCTGAAGCCGGTCGTTGAGCGGCGATGGCAATTTCATAGAGATAGCCATTTACAGCACCAGCAAGTTTCTCTACACGGCGAAAGGAGTGGCATTCCGGTTCATCTCCCTCAACGGAGTCGGCATAGAGTTCCACCCGCACCATATCCGGGCCAAGATCGTCAAGATAGAGCTGAACCTGAAAATAGAAGAACTTTTCGTTATTGGTGATTTGCAGATTGCCAAAACGGATGGCTTGCCAGTGTTGTTCCAGCTGCTGTTTCCAGGCCACAATTCTTTTTGCCTCTGCGCCATTTTTCAAGCAGCGCTTTTTCAATAGTTGTGCCATGGGCAGATAATGGTTTTCGACATATTCCCGCACCATTCGGTTGCTGGAGTAGGCTGGCGTCAGTGTTGCCATGCTGCTGCGCATACGGTCTACCCAGGCCTCAGGTACTCCATGATGATTGCGCTGATAAAATTCCGGCACGATATGTTGCTCCAGGCAGTCATACAGGCACTGTGCTTCCTGGCGATCCCAATCGGGGTCTGAATCGTGTTCCTGCCCGTCGCCAAGAGCCCAGCCTACTTTGGGTTGCCAGGCTTCGGCCCACCAGCCATCCAGCTCGGAAAGGTTGAGGCCACCATTTACCAGCACTTTCATGCCACTGGTTCCACAGGCTTCCCAGGGGCGGCGGGGGGTGTTTATCCATACATCTACGCCTTCAATCAAATGGCTGGCCATGAGCAGATCGTAATCCACCAGAAACACGACATGCTGTTGCAACCGGAAGTTGTTGATGAAATGAATCCATTCACGGATCATGGCCTGTCCATCCCTATCCTGCGGGTGAGCCTTTCCGGCAATCACCAGTTGTACGGGATAGTCCGTGCGCGCAAGAATCCGGGCTAGCCGCTGTTTGTCTTGTAACAACAGATTCGGGCGCTTGTAAGTGGCAAATCGCCGTGCAAAACCCAGCGTCAGGGCATTGGGGTCAAGTGCAACCCCGGTGCCTTGTGGTTGAGACAGACACTGGGAATGTTGTGCATGAATCCATTCGATGAGGTGTTGTCGGTTGCGGGTGCGCATTTCCCATAGATCGGTGTCTGTTACGTTTAATACGGCTTCGCTGATTTTTCGAAGGTCTTCACGCCAGCGTTCCTTTCCGCATATTTTTGTCCACAGACGATCAGATTCTGATGAGTCCCAGCTGGATGCATGTACGCCATTGGTGACGCTTGTGATTGGCACTTCCTTCTCGGGCCAGCGCGGAAACAGGGGCTGAAACAGGTGGCGGCTGACTTTTCCGTGCAGGCGGCTGACGCCATTGACTGCGCCGCTTCCGTGAATGGCGAGCCAGGCCATGTTGAATGACTCATTGAGAGCATCGGGGCGGCTGCGTCCCATTGCCAGTATTTCGTCAATAGAAATATGGGCACTGCCTGCCCAGGAGCCGAGATAGTATTTGAGTAACGCCGGGGGGAATTGATCAAAACCGGCTGCTACTGGTGTATGTGTAGTAAACAGGTTGCCGGGGCGTGTAGCAGTCAGTGCTGTGGGGAAATCTACTGTTTCTTTTTGCATATAAGACCGGGCACGTTCAAGGATGCAAAAGGCTGCATGACCTTCATTAAGGTGGCAGATGTCGGGTTCCCGGTTCAATGCTTGCAGCAGGCGGTAGCCGCCGATACCCAGAATTATTTCCTGTTGCAAACGTCGTTCGGAGCCGCCACCGTAGAGCTCACTGGTGATCCCGCGATCTGCCGGCCCATTTAAAGGATCATTGCTGTCGAGTAGATACAGAACAACACGCCCAACCTGAGCCTGCCATGCGCGCAAGCGCAACTTTCGCCCGGGGAGCTGGATAGATATGCGCAGCCATTCACCTTCCTCTGTGCGTACGGGTACTACTGGCATCTGGGTTGGGTCATTGAATGGATAAAAAGCCAACTGGTTTCCATCACTGTCCAGAGCCTGGCGGAAGTATCCCTGCTGATAGAGCAAGCCAACAGCCTGCAATGGCACGCCAAGCTCGCTGCAGGTCTTGAGATAGTCACCAGCCAGCACTCCAAGCCCCCCTGAATAGAGGGGCAGGGCTTCGCTGATTCCGTATTCCATACAGAAATATGCAGTGGATCGGAAATCACTGTCGGCATGGAGATGGGAAAACCAGGTGTCGGCCTGAAGGGTGCTGTTTTGTTCCTCCCGCAAGTTTTGTAGCAAGCGCCGGAAACCCTTGTCATTTGCCAGCGTCTTTAATCGCCGCAGACTGACTGTTTGCAGGATCAGCCAGGGGTTGTGTGTGTGATGCCACAGTACCTCATCCACACATTGCCATAATTTGTCCGCCACATGATTCCAGGACCAGCGCAGATCCAGCGCCAGCAGTCGCAAATCATCCAGTTCTGGAGGCAGATCAGGGCGTAGTTCATAGGGGCTGGGGTTCATTTTTCAATCTTCCCCGGTAGGATCGCCAGGCCATTTCCAGTCGCGTATCTCCGGCATATCTTCACCGTGAGTGATTATGTATTCATGGTGCTCCACCAGTTTGTTAAGCATGTATTGATGAATATGCCCGGCCTGATCTTCAAGAGCCGCTACGCGATCCGCCACATCCATAACCAGATGAAAGCGATCCAGGTCATTACGCACTACCATATCAAAGGGTGTGGTGGTGGTGCCTTCTTCCTTGTAGCCACGCACATGCAGCTGTGCATGAAATTTGCGCCGATAGGTGAGGCGGTGAATCAACCAGGGATATCCATGAAAGGCGAAGATAACTGGAGTGTTGATGCCGAACAATGCATCGAAATCACTATCGGACAGGCCGTGAGGATGTTCTTCATGAGGCTGCAATGTCATCAGGTCAACGATGTTGATGACGCGGATACGCAGTGTTGGCGCATGTTGATGGAGCAGATCCACTGCTGCCAGGGTTTCAATGGCAGGAACATCGCCACAGCAGGCCATGATCACATCCGGTTTGCCTTGCTGATCGTTGCTGGCCCATTCCCAGATGCCGATTCCAACACTGCAATGCTTGATGGCTGCGTCCATGCTCAGCCATTGTGGCTCAGGCTGTTTGCCGGCGACGATGACATTTACCAGGTTACGGGAATTCAGGCATTGATGGGTCACATACAACAGGCTGTTGGCGTCGGGTGGAAGATAGACGCGCACAATGTCGGCCTTTTTGTTGACTACATGATCTAGAAAGCCAGGGTCCTGATGGGAAAAGCCATTGTGATCCTGGCGCCAGACATGGGAAGTCAGCAGGATATTAAGAGAGGCTATATCTGCGCGCCAGGGCACTTCATTGCACACCTTCAGCCATTTTGCATGCTGGTTGAACATGGAGTCTACGATATGAATAAAGGCTTCATAGCAGGAGAACAGACCATGACGACCGGTAAGAAGATAGCCCTCCAGCCAACCCTGGCAGGTATGCTCGGAAAGAATTTCCATTACCCGCCCGTCGGCTGCCAAATGATCATCATAGTCATAGATCGAGGCCATCCATGTGCGGTTGGTTACTTCAAACAGGGCGGAGAGCCGGTTGGAGGCGGTTTCATCCGGCCCCATGATGCGGAAGTTGGCCGTCTCCATGTTGAGCTGCATGGTGTCACGCAGATAGTTCCCCATTATCCGGGTGGCTTCTCCCAGTGTTGCGCCGGGCTGTGTTACCGGCACGGCATATTGTTTATAGTCCGGCAGATGCAGGGGCTTGAGCAGCAACCCACCGTTGGCATGGGGATTGGCTCCCATACGTTGTTTTCCCTGAGGAGCCAGGGCAGCAATCTCTGGTTTAAGCCAGCCGTTTTCAGTGAACAGCTCTTCAGGCTTATAACTTTTCATCCAGCTTTCGAGAATCCTGATGTGCTCTGGTGTGGTAGCTGCCGGAATCGGGACCTGGTGGGCGCGCCAGAAGTCTTCTACCTTTAGTCCATCCACTTCCTTGGGGCCGGTCCAACCCTTGGGGGTGCGCAGGATGATCATGGGCCAGCGGGGCAGATGATGAATGTTTTCTTCCCTGGATTGCGCTTGGATGTTATCTATTTCTTCTATTACGCGTTCGAATGTCGCTGCAAGTTGCTGATGAATCAGCAACGGATCGTTGCCCTCCACTACATAGGGATGATAGCCATATCCCTGAAACAGTCTTTCAAGATCCTCTGAATCGATACGCGCCAACAGGGTGGGGTTGGCAATCTTGTAGCCATTCAGATGCAATACAGGAAGAACTGCACCATCCCTTGCTGGATTGATAAACTTGTTACCATGCCAGGCAGCGGCCAGGGGGCCGGTTTCTGCTTCGCCGTCACCGATCACGCACAGGGCGAGTAAATTCGGGTTATCAAGCACGGCACCAAAAGCATGAGACAGGGAATATCCTAGTTCACCACCTTCATTAATGGATCCCGGCGTCTCCGGGGCGCAATGGCTGGGGATGCCTCCGGGGAATGAAAATTGTTTAAACAGGCGTTTCATGCCTTCTTTGTCCTGGGAAATATCAGGATACAGTTCGCTGTAGCTGCCTTCCATCCAGGTATTGGCTACCAGTGCGGGGCCACCATGACCAGGGCCGGTAATGAAAATTGCATCGAGGTTATTACGCTTTATCATCCGGTTCATATGTACATACAGCAGGTTCAGTCCGGGGGTTGTGCCCCAGTGCCCCAGGCGGCGGGGTTTGATATGTTCCGGCTTTAGGGGTTCCTCCAGCAGTGGGTTGTCCATGAGGAAAATCTGACCCGCTGAAAGATAGTTGGCTGCACGCCACCAGGCGTGAATTTCCTCTAGCTCTGTTGCCGACAGGGGCGATATGAGTCTGGTCATGTTTGGGTTTCCTTGCTGTTTGTATTGGCTGTGCCTGAGGTATCGTCATTCTGCATCACGGAATAAACATGCCTGGCGATAACTTGTTCTTCATTGGTTGGAAGAACCCAGACAGACACCTTGCTGTCTGCCAGGCTTATCCGGGTTTTGTTTTGGCTATTGGCATGGAGATCGATTTTGATTCCCATCCA
>JAJRUY010000287.1 GCA_024277555.1 Gammaproteobacteria bacterium
AGTCCATAGGAAATATTGGCTGCTACGGTATCGTTGAACAGCACAGATTCCTGACCTACATAGGCGATGCTGTCACGCAAGCTGCGCAGCCTGATCTCGCCAAGGGGGATGCCGTCCAGTAAAATGCGTCCGGATGTTGGCTCGTAAAAGCGCGGAATCAGCGCCGCAATCGTGGTTTTTCCACTGCCGGATGAGCCGACCAGCGCCACGCTCTGTCCCGGCTCAAGGGTAAAATTGATGCCACGCAAGGCATGGTTTTCTGCCTGCTCATAGCGAAAGCTGACATTGTCAAAACTGATGCGTCCCTGAATCCCGCTCAATTCCCTGGTGCCGGTATCCGTTTCAGGCTTTTCATCAATGAGGCGGAATACGGATTCCGCTCCGGCCAGCCCTGTCTGTAACGGCTGATTGATCGCTGTCAGGCGCTTGATGGGCGGAAACAGGAGACCCATGGCGGTGAAGAAGGCGGTGAACTCCCCCACAGTCATAGGCTCCCCACCAAACTGGCCGGTTCCCAGATAGATCAGCAGGGCGATCATGATGGCGCCGATAAACTCCACGATTGGCGCGCTGGTGGCATCTGTCACCTTGAGTTTGAAACGGTAGCGGCGCACCCAGTTTGCCAATTTGCCGAAGCGCTTGCGCTCGGATTCCTCGCCACCGTACACCTTGACGATCTTGTTGCCACGGGTGGCTTCTTCCAGGGCATGGGTCATTTCTCCCATGGTTTCCTGCAAGTCGCGGCTGGAACGGCGCATGCGCCCGGCAACGAAACGCACAAACACCAGCATCACGGGCAGCAGCACCGACACTACCAGGGTGAAGCGCCAGTTGAGATACAACATGAAAGCCAGCAGCCCGATCACGGAAAGGGAATCCCGCAACAATACCACCAGTACCCGGGTGGCGGCTGTGGTTACCTGGGTGACATCATAGGTTATCTTGGCGATCAGATTGCCCGTGGCATGGGCATCAAAATAGGCTATGGGCAAGGTCAGGATGCGCTCAAACATTTCCCGCCGCAGATCCAGCACTACCTTGCCACCCACCCACTGAAACGCCACCCGGCTGACAAAACCGAATATGCCTCGCAGCATATACAGCAGCAGCAGGGCAATAGGCATCCAGAACATGTACTGCTGATCGCGCTCCACGAACGCCTTGTCCATCAGCGGCTTCATCAGATAAGGGATGGCAGGCTCGGTGGCAGCCAGAAAAACCGTGAATGCGATGGCCAGCACAAATGCCAGCCAGTATGGCCGCACATAGCCAAGCAAGCGCAGGTAGAGCTCCTTGCTTTCCGTGAAAGTGGTTTGGGGCAGGTGTTTGCGGCTCATTCAATCTACCGGATAGAGCCGGGGGTCAGATCGCTGCGGGCGGGTGCGAAAACGGCGGTGTATCCACATGTATTGCTCCGGGGTTTCACGCACCCATTTCTCCACCAGGTCATTTACGCGTTGGGTATCCGCAATCAGGTCATCGCTGGGAAAATCCTCCCAGGGGGGCTCCAGAAACAAGTCATGCCCCTTGCCATCTTTGCGCCGGATGGCGCGAAAAGGCACCACAGCGGCTCCACTCACTTTCGCCAGGCGCGCTGTGGCGGAGTTGGTAGAGGCCGTGATACCAAAAAACTCCACGAATATCGATTCCCTGCGCGCCGTATTCTGATCCGCAGCATACCATACGGCATGGCCTTGTTTAAGCGCACGCACAAGGCCGCGTACATTGTGTCTGGGAACCAGCCCCTGGATCCACTTGCGCCGTGCGCTGCTGATAACTTTCTCCACTACCGGGTTGTTGTTTGGGCGGTACATGCCCATGAATGGCTGTACATGCAGCAGCAGGCGATTTCCCAGTTCCGGGCTGTTCAGATGTGCAGACAACAGTAATACGCCTTTGCCACGCCGCAGCGCCTGATGCAGGTTTTCCAGCCCATGTACATGCACCAGCTTTGCGATACGGCCGGGTGATCCCCACCAGGCGAGGGGTGCCTCAAGCAGGCTGATGCCAAGATTGTCACAGCTTTTGTGCAGCAGCTGCGCCCGCCATTGGGGGGTTTGATCGGGGAAGCACAGGTCGATATTGGTTTGTGCAATTTTTTTTCGCTTGGGCAGGAGCAGCACATACAGCCGCCCCACGAAAGGCCCGAGAAACAGGATCACTGGATAGGGCAGCAACGCCAGCAGGCGCAGGGCAGCAGCGCCGACCCAGGCAGGCCACAGGCGCGGATGATACAGCGGAAGTCCTTCGAATTTGTTTGCCACGACCCCGTCAGGCGCCAGTGTCCCGCATTTCTTCCAGACACAGGGCCAGCCCACGCCGCCAGTGAGGCAGACGCACCCCGAAAGCCGCCGCCAGATTGTCATTGTCCAGTATGGAATAGGCGGGGCGAGCTGCAGGCGTGGGATACTGTGGTGTAGAAATCGGCTCCAGCACACAGTCTTCTGCGGTCTGCTCAAGAATCGCCTGGGCAAATTCATGCCAACTGGCCTGTCCTGCAGCAGTCAGATGAAATACCTGGCCACTGTATTTGCCAAACTGGAACCGGCCATGGGAGGTTTTGCATTGCGCCAGCACCTGGGCGGCTGATTCGGCAATCAAGCGTGACCAGGTGGGGGCGCCAAACTGATCGGAAACCACCCCAAGGCGGTCTTTCTCGCAGAACAGGCGCAGCATGGTGAGCAGAAAATTTTTGCCCCTGGTGCCGTAAACCCAGGCGGTGCGCAAGATCAGATTTTCCGCACGGGATGCAATCAGCTCCTGTTCTCCGGCAAGTTTGGATTTGCCGTAAACGCTCCCGGGGGCGGGTTCGTCGTTCTCCTTCCAGGGGCGGTCTGCAACACCGGAAAACACATAGTCGGTGGAAAAATGCAGCACCGGAATATCCAGCTCTGCCCCCAGCTTGCCCATTTCCCCCACTGCCTCGGCATTGATGCGGTAGGCCAGTTCCGGCTCTGATTCCGCCTCATCAACCGCGGTGTAGGCCGTGGCATTCACCATCAGCGCTGGTCGCAGCTGCCGCACCAGGACATCCAGGGCGTCGCCATCTGTCAGATCCAGGTAATGATCCGCATCATCCACACCGGCTGTGGTTATTTCTCCCAGGGGCGCCAGGGTGCGTCGCAACTCCCAGCCAAGCTGGCCGCTATGGCCGAACAGTAAAATCAGCGGGGATGCTTCACTCATGACAGATACTCAGGCAGGCGTTGTTCGGGAATGTCCTTCAATAGCGGGGCATCGGCGTCTTTGCCGGACAGGCTGGGTTTGCCGACGATGGGCCAGTCGATGCCTATGTCTTCATCGTCCCAGCGGATACTCAATTCGGTTTCAGGATGATACGACTCGGTGCATTTGTAGCTGAAGATCGCCTGATTGCTGGTTACCACATAGCCATGGGCAAAGCCCGGCGGAACCCACAGCTGGCGGCGGGTATCACCGGAAAGGATCGCACCCACCCATTTGCCAAAATGAGGAGACCCACGCCTCACATCCACCGCCACATCGAATACTTCCCCCATCACCACCTGCACCAGTTTGCCCTGGGAGTGGGGGTGCTGCAGATGCAGGCCACGCAGGATGCCATGGCTGGACAAGGCCATGTTGTCCTGTACGAACGGGCCTTCGATACCAGCCTGTGCATAACGCTGCTGCTGCCAGGTTTCCATGAACCAGCCACGTTTGTCGCCATGTACGGTCGGCTCGACGATCAGTACGCCGGGAATATCGGTTTCGAGTATTTTCATCAGATGCTCTCCCGCAACAAGTCCTGCAGATAATGCCCATAGGCGGTTTTGTCCAGTTCTGCTGCCAAAGCCAGCAACTGTTCATCATCCACCCAGCCCATGCGCCAGGCAACCTCTTCCGGACAGCATACCTTCAGTCCCTGACGGGTTTCCAGGGTCTGGATAAACTGCGCAGCATCCAGCAGGGAATCATGGGTGCCGGTGTCCAGCCATGCCATGCCCCGGCCCAGCACTTCCACCTTCAGTTGCCCCGAAGACAGATAATGCTTGTTCACGTCGGTAATTTCCAGCTCGCCCCGCTGTGAGGGGCGCACCGCCCTGGCGATATCCACTACCTGGTTGTCGTAAAAATACAGTCCGGTCACCGCATAACGGGATTTTGGCCGGAGCGGTTTTTCCTCCAGACTCAGGGCGTGAAAATCTGCATCGAACTCTACTACCCCGTAGCGCTGGGGATCTTGTACGGAATAGGCAAACACGGTTGCCCCCTCCGTCTGCCCAGCGGCTCCCGTTAGCAGGCTGCTGAAATCATGACCATAAAAGATATTGTCTCCTAACACCAGTGCGCAGCTGTCGCTGCCGATAAAACTTTCGCCGATGAGGAATGCCTGGGCCAAGCCTTCCGGCCTGGCCTGCACCGCATATTGAATGCTCATTCCCCAGTGACTGCCATCTCCCAGCAGCTCTTCAAACAGGGGTGTGTCCCGGGGCGTGGAAATGAGCAACACCTCGCGGATGCCCGCCAGCATCAGGGTGCTCAACGGATAGTAGATCATGGGCTTGTCATACACCGGCAGCAACTGCTTGGAGATGCTGCGCGTCACCGGATGCAGGCGGGTGCCAGAGCCGCCAGCCAGGACAATACCTTTCATTCGATTACCCCCAGGCGTTCGCCACGGTAGCTGCCATCCAGCACCCGTTGGCACCAGATGGCATTGTTCAGATACCAGTCTACCGTCTTAATCATGCCGGACTCGAAGGTTTCCTCCGGCACCCAGCCCAGTTCCCGCTTGATCTTGTCGGCGTCGATGGCATAACGCCGGTCATGTCCGGGACGATCGGTGACATGGGTAATCAATTCCTCATAGCGGCCAATGCCCCCAGGATGGTGTGGGCGCTTTTGATCCAGAATCGCACACAGGGTTTTCACCACTTCCAGGTTGGTTTTCTCGTTGTGTCCGCCGATATTGTAGGTTTCACCCGTGCGCCCGGTTTCCAGCACCCGTAACAGCGCCCGGGCATGATCATCAACATGCAGCCAGTCCCGAATCTGGTCGCCCTTGCCGTAAATGGGCAGGGGTTTGCCTGCCAGGGCATTGAGAATAATCAGGGGCACCAGCTTCTCCGGAAACTGACAGGGCCCATAGTTGTTGGAACAGTTGGTGATCAGCACCGGCAGGCCGTAGGTTTCGTGCCAGGCGCGCACCATGTGATCAGAGCTGGCCTTGCTGGCGGAATAGGGGGAGTTGGGCTGATAGGGAGATTCCTCGGTAAACAATCCGGTCGATCCCAGGCTGCCATAGACTTCATCGGTGGAAATGTGGTGGAAGCGGAATTGCCGTTTTTCCGCCTCGGGCAGCTCGTTCCAGTAGGCGCGTGCTGCTTCCAGCAGCACACAGGTTCCGGTGACATTGGTTTCGACAAAGGCTGCCGGGCCGTCGATGGAGCGGTCTACATGAGATTCGGCAGCCAGGTGCATGATGGCATCGGGACGGTGTTCCCGCAGCACCCGGGCTACCTCGGCAGCATCACAGATATCCACCTGTTCAAAGGCATAACG
>JAJRUY010000288.1 GCA_024277555.1 Gammaproteobacteria bacterium
CAGCCGCGGATTACAGAGGGCAGGGCGCTGGCGGCTGTGGGCGTGCGTACCTGTATTGATATATCGGACGGGCTGGTGGCGGATCTTGGGCATATCTGCCAGCGCAGCCAGTGTGCCGCCCGTATCCAGGTGGCGCAACTGCCCCTGTCACCCATGGTTGCATCCCATGTTCAGGAAACCGGCGACCTGGCGCTTGCCGTTGCCGGGGGGGATGACTATGAACTTTGTTTCAGCCTTCCCGTTGCGGCCCGGCAGCTGGTGGAAAACCTGCCCTTCGATTGCACCTGCATTGGTGAAATCCTTCCCGGACAGGGTGTGGAACTGGTGCGTGAAGATGGCAGCAACCTGCCTTTGCCTTCCGCCTGGGAGCATTTCTCCTCATGAAAAAACTGCCGCCGCCTGATCTGAAAAACCCGGTGCATTTCCTGGCGTTTGGTTTTGGCTCCGGTTGCGCCCCCATTGCGCCCGGCACCTGGGGCACCCTGGTGGCGGTATTGCTGTATTTTCCCCTTTCATTTTTGTCCCTGATTCCCTATCTGCTGGTATTGGCGCTGGTGATTCTGTCAGGTATCTGGCTATGCGGGCGGGCAGCAGCCGACTTGAAAGAACATGACCATCCCGGCATCGTCTGGGATGAATTTGCGGGTTTCTTTGTCACCATGATTGCCGCGCCCTCCGGTTGGCAATGGATTGTCGTCGGTTTCCTGTTGTTCCGGTTGTTCGACATCTGGAAGCCCTGGCCCATCCGGGTGCTGGATCGCCGCGTCAGCGGTGGTTTCGGAATCATGGTGGATGACCTGCTGGCAGGGGTCTATGCCCTGATTTTGTTGCAGTTGGCACACAGGGTTCTTACATGAGAAACTGGATAATATTATTCCTGTTACTAATTGTTTTTGCTCCTTTATTTTCGGCAGAAAGCTTGCGGGTGGTGGCGCTTTTTTCCGGCAAGGCCATGCTCTCCATCGATGGCAAGAACCGCCTGCTCAAGGTCGGTGAGCGTAGCCCGGAAGGCGTGCTCCTGATCAGCGCAAATTCAAATAAAGCGGTGATAGAGATCAATGGAGATAGCCAAACCCTGGAGCTGGGCAAGGGAGTGGCCGCAGCGTACAAAACGCCGGAAGTGACCCGGCTGCGTATCGTTCTCGGCAATGATGGCGCCTATTCCGTGCAAGGTGCGATTGAAAGCCATTCCGTACCCATGGTCGTGGATACCGGCGCGAATACGGTTGCATTGAGTGCAAACCAGGCAGCACGCATCGGTCTTGACTACCGCCGTGATGGCCGGCAGGTGCTGGTGCAGACGGCTTCCGGCGTGGTGCAGGGCTACGCCCTCAACCTGTCCAGGGTACGGGCGGGGAGCATCGAGCTGCACCATGTCGCCGCTGTGGTTATCGAGGGAGAGTTGCCTGAAAAGGTGTTGCTGGGGATGAGTTTTCTTTCCAGATTACATATTCAAAACAAAGGAAATTTGATGATTCTTACCAAGTCACATTAACTTCCGGATCGGTCTTTGCAACTCCAGGAGCCAAAACAAACGATGAAAAATATAGTTATATTGCTGACTCTTGCTCTTCTCCTTGGTGGCTGCGCGCACCAGTGGGCCGGGCAGGATCTCACCGGCGGCAGCACAGAAGTGATCAAGAGCGAGAATGACAAGCGCCAGTATGAATACCTGGTATTGCCGAACCGCATGCGCGTGCTGCTGGCTTCCGATCCCCAGGCAGACAAGGCAGCGGCGGCCATGAGCATTGCCGCAGGCAGCACCAGCAATCCCCCGGGTCGGGAAGGTCTGGCGCATTTTCTGGAACACATGCTGTTCATGGGCACGGAAAAATACCCGGATGTGGACGAGTATTCCTCTTTCGTCAAACGCAACGGCGGCAGCGACAACGCCTTCACCGCCAGCGATATGACCACCTATTATTTCGACATCAAGGCCGAGCAGCTGGAGCCTGCCCTGGATCGCTTTGCCCAGTTTTTCATCGCCCCCCTGTTTGATGCCAAATATGTGGAGCGGGAAGCAAATGCGGTGCATTCTGAATATCAGCTCAAGCTCAAGGACGATTCCCGCCGCATCAATGCCGCCGAGAAGCGCAGCTACAACCCGGCAAGTCCTTATGCGCGCTTTTTTGTAGGCAACCTCGATACCCTTTCAGATCGTGAGGGCAGCAAGATTCGTGATGATCTTGTCGATTTCTACAACAAATATTATTCCGCAAATATCATGGGGCTGACCGTGGTGGGGAAAGAACCCCTGCCAGTATTGCGTTCCTGGGTGGAAGAAAAATTTGCTGCGGTTACCGACAATGATGCGCAACCTTATGTTCCGGAACCACAGGAGTTGCTGTATTTCCCGTCACAGCTGCCGCTAAAGGTGGAAGTGGTTCCATTGAAAAAGCTGCATAAGCTGACCCTGAATTTCCCCATTCCTTCCCAGCGAGCCAATTACAAGGCCAAACCAGCCAGCTATCTGGCACATTTCATCGGGGATGAAGGCCTGGGCAGCCTGCATGGCCTGCTGCGGGAAAAGGGCTGGATTACCAGCCTCAGCGCAGGCGCACATAATCTGGATGACCTGCAGGGGGTGTTCAGTATAAACATGGATCTTACCGAAGCTGGCGTCCAGCATGTGCCGGAGATTACCCGGTACTTGTTCCAGTATATCGACCTGCTCGCCAGCAAGGGCATTGAACGCTGGCGCTTCGATGAATTGCGGCGCAAATCCGAACTGGATTTCCGCTTCGAAGAAAAGGTGCCCGCCAGCAGTTATGCCATGATGCTTTCCGCCAGGTTGCTGCATTTCCCGGCCCGGGATGTATTGCGTGGAGGCAAGGTGCTGCAGGTCTGGAATTCACGCTTGCTGGAACAACTGCTGGCCTACCTGCGCCCCGACAATATGGCCATGACCCTGGTGGATCCGGCGCTGCAAACCCGTGCTGTAGAACCTTATTACCAGGTTGCCTACAGTACTGGCAAGATACCGGAAGCTTGGCTGGCGCAATGGCAGAAAACACAGGCCATGCCACAATTGGCCCTGCCACAACCCAACCCCTTCCTGCCGGAAAAAATCGAGCTTAAATCACTGGTGCAGAACAGTGAAATACCCGTGGCACTGGAGCAGGTTTCTGGACGGTCGCTGTGGTATCAACAGGATGAACAATTCGGCATACCCAAAGCCGTGTTCATGTTGTCGCTGGAAATACCCGATGCCCGGGGTACGGCGAAAAAAGCGGTGAGTCTTTCCCTGCTCACGAACCTGATCAAGGATCAGCTCAATGCCTGGTCTTATCCGGCGCAATTGGCGGGGTTGAGCTACTCCATCAGCCCCACCATGGAAGGCTTGAGCCTGTTTGTCTATGGTTACGATGAGAAGCAGTCTGTATTGCTGGAAAAGGTGTTGGCGGCACTGAAAAACCCGGAATTGCCTGAAGCAAGGTTCCAGCTGTACAAACAGAAACTCCAGCGCAACCTGTCCAACCAGGCGCTCGAACGGCCCTACATCCAGATTCTCGGGGAGCGCAGCCGCCGCCTGCTCAGTCCATCCTGGAGCCCCGCACAAAAACTGCAGGCTCTGGAACCCCTGACCAGAGAGGAACTGCAGACATACGCCAGCCATCTTTTTGAACAGCTGGAGGTCAGGGTGCTGGCCTATGGAAACATCACCGCCAAAGAAGCAAGGGCCATGAATGATGTGCTGGATCGGAAGCTGTTGTCTGCCTCTCGCCTGGCAGATGCTCCTGAGCCGCACTTGACCATCATTCCCAGGGGCAAAACCCTGAGTTACCGTTATGACGTGGATCACCCGGATTCTGCGGTGGTCATCAGCTATCAGGGCAACGAAAAAATCATTGCTGAGCAGGCCAGATGGCGGCTTCTGGGACATATCCTGGCCAATCCGTTCTTCAACTCCCTGCGCACGGAACAGCAACTGGGCTATGTCGTTGCCGCAGGTTTCAATGAAATGGAGAACTTGCCGGGAATGCTGTTTCTGGTGCAATCCTCCACAGTGTCTGCAGATGAACTGCAAAAGCGCATGGAGACCTTTGTGCAGGAATACGCCACACAGCTGCAGGATATGGATGCAGAAGAATTCCGCAGTCACAAGGCCGGGCTGCTGGCCAAGCTACTGAAAAAGGATGACATGATGCTGGCTCGGGCGAGCCGCTATCTGGACAACCTGGAGCGCGAACAGTACAGCTTTGATTTCAGGAAGCGCGTGGCCGATGAGGTAAAGCGGCTGAACAGGGAGGATCTGCTGGCCTTCTATCGGCAGAATCTGCTGCAGCGGCCAAGGCGCCTGGTGGTGTATTCCCCAGGTACCAGGTTTCCCCGGAAATAGGGCTTTTACTGATATAAAAGATGCGCCGTAATGATTACAATTACGCAATCTTTTTTAATACCTGAATCGAAATGGATGCAGACCAGTTACGCCTGATATTGCTTCTGGCCGGCATGGTGCTGGTAGTGGTGATTTACCTGTGGGACAGATACAAGCGCTCCCGCTCCCAGCTGAAAGGGCTCTCCCTGCGCCAGGCGCGCCGGGTGCAGCGGGAGCTGGCAGCAGATGCTGCCAATGCAGAAGAGGATGTTCCCAGTTTCAGCGCGGTTGAAGTCGAGAATGATATTTCTGCCGGGGACAGGGACGCCCTGCCGCTGCAGACTGCGGAACCTGAAGAAGCGGAGCCGGAAATCCAGCCCCGGGCGGAGGTTGCAAGGCAAGAGGCCGGATTCAGCGCCAATGCCGAGGACGACTACCTGCATGCCGACCCCGCCGAACGTGAGAAACTGCCGCAAATGGTGGTGCAGATTGCTCTGGTGAAAAAACAAGGGGATTTCCAGGGGGCGGATATCCGGGCGGCCATGGAAGCAGCCAATCTGCAGCCCGGCGCCATGAATATCTATCACCGTCATGACAGCCACTATCCCGACCGGGTGCTGTTCAGCGTCGCCAACATGGTCAATCCCGGACATTTTCCGCTACAGGAAATGGATGGCTTTACCACCCCCGGCCTGCTGCTGTTCACGCAGCTGCCCGGAGTGCGTGACGGCATGGAGATTTACGCCGACATGCTGTATGCGGCCAATCATCTTGCAGGCATTCTGGGTGGGGTGCTGCAGGACGAAACCCACAGTGCCCTGAGCAAGCAGACCATACAGCACACCAGAGACGCCATCATGGAACACCGCCGCAAGCTGCGTCTGGCCAAACTCCACAAATGACCCGCGAG
>JAJRUY010000289.1 GCA_024277555.1 Gammaproteobacteria bacterium
TCGAAGCCACAGGCATGAATCCACGCCAATGGCGGGTGATGGCGGCGGTGCAGGCGCATCTTTTTCCTTCCGAGCAAAATGCCCCTGGCGCGGTGGAAGTCAATGCCGCGCCCTATCTGCAGTGGGTTCTTTCCGACCCCGGCCTGGAAGATGCTACCCGGGAACTGTTTCGCAAGAGTGTGGAATCGGTGATGGTGCTGAGCAAGGAAGATTACAGCCGGAATTTTCCCATGCTGACATCAGCGCAGAAAGAGCAGGTGTTGCGCAAGATAGAATCCCGACCTGGGGGTGGGCACTGGCTGCATGAGGTGCTGCACTATATTCTGGAAGCCACACTGACCGACCCGGTATATGGGGGCAACCCTGATGGCATTGGCTGGAAATGGCTGGCGCACAAGCCCGGTTACAAACGCCCGCCTGCTGACAAACGGTACTTTCTCTTATGAGCCATGATTTTGATGTCATCGTCATCGGCAGCGGTGCCGGTGGTTCCCCCGTGGCGTTGACCCTGGCCCAGGCTGGACATTCGGTGCTGGTGCTGGAGCGTGGCCCCTGGTACAGCACCGAAGATTTCTACAAGGACGAGCTGGCCTGCTGCCTGCGGGAAACCTACAAGCCCAACCGCAAGGAGGAGCCGCATATCATCGAACTGGAAGACGGTGATGGCGGCTGGAAGGTTCAGAGCACCGAAAGCGGGCGCTGGAACCTTTGGAACGGCAACTGCGTGGGTGGCTCCAGCAACTTCATGAGCGGCTATTTCCATCGCCTCAAGCCCGTGGATTTTCGCCTGCTGTCTGAATTTGGTCCTATCGAAGGGGCCAACATGGCAGACTGGCCCATCAGCTACGAAGACCTGGAACCTTACTATACCCGCGTGGAAACCGAGGTTGGAATATCAGGGAAAGCACAACCCCACCCCCATGCCGAGCCGCGCAGTAACGCGGATTTTCCTTATCCTCCGTTGCAGGAACATGCCGTAGCCGCGATGCTGGACGAGGCGGGAAAAAAGCTGGGCTTTCATCCCATTCCCACGCCCCGCGCCATTCTTTCCCGGCCGGTGGAAGGGCGTGGCAGTTGCGCCTATAACGGCGGCTATTGTGGAAGCACAGGCTGTTCCACCGGAGCCAAGGGCAGCGCCAGATCGGCCTTGCTGGAAAGGGCCGTGGCGACCGGGCGCTGCGAAGTGCGCCCCCATTCCCTGGTCAGGCGCCTGATTACGAATGCCAAAGGCAAGATCACCGGTGTGGAATACTTCGACAAGGCAGGTGAGCTGCTACAGGTGGATGCAGGCATCTATGTAGTTGCCTGCCAGGCCATCGAGAGCGCCAAACTGCTGTTGCGCTCCATCGGGCCGAAATTCCCCCGGGGTCTGGCCAATTCCAATGGCCTGGTGGGAAAGAACCTGCTGTTTGCCGGTGGTGGCGCCGGATCGGGACAGCTGCCTTATGCCAAATTCGATCCGGCCAAGGCGCAGGAGCTGGCTCAAACCGGGTTCTTCGTCAACCGCGCCTTGCAGGATTGGTATGTCATCGACGACAAGGAATTCGGTTCGCGGCAAAAGGGCGGCACCATCGATTTCGTGCATGTCCACCCCAGCCCCGTGCTGCGCGCCAGCCGCCACCTCCACGGCGAGCACGGGTTGCTATGGGGCAAGCCGCTGAAGCGTAATCTGGAACATTTGTTCCGCGATGCCGTGCCGCTCAAGATCGAGGCGTTCTGCGATTGGCTTCCCGTGAATGACAGCTTCATTGCCCTGGATGCATCCCGAAAGGACAAATGGGGCATGCCCCTGGCGCGGGTGCGCACCGGATTTCATGTGCAGAATCTGAGAGTCGGCTGGTATCTGGCGTCAAAAGGGGCAGAGCTGCTCAAGGCCATTGGTGCCGAGGATGTTATTTCCTTCGCTTCCGGAGAACCTCCAGTCAACCTGCAGGCAGGTACCTGCCGTTTCGGTACAGATCCAGCAATATCCGTGCCGGATGCAAACTGCCGCGCCCATGAGCTGGACAATCTGTATGTTACCGATGGCAGCTTCATGCCCACTGGCGGCAGCGTACCCTACACCTGGACAATTTATGCCAATGCTTTCCGTGTTGCAGATCATCTGCTGCAGCGCCTCGGAAAGCCCAGTTAAGAGGAAACTTAAGTGAGAGAGATCAGAAAAAAAACAACCTTGCTGGCAACCCTGGGGCTGTGTTCTGCTCTGTCTGTTTCAGCCACAGGATTTGCTGCCGAGACTCTCTCGCCTGCGCAAAAGGTGGAAGTGCAGCAGATTATCGGCAGCTACCTGAAAGAAAACCCGCAAGTAGTGATCGATGCAATCCAGGCCTGGCGGCAGCAGCAAGAAGCGGCAGAAACCGCCATTCTGAAAGAAGCCATCACTGAGCTGATGGCAGAAGCCAGGGATACCAAATCGCCTGTTTGGGGAAACCCCAGGGGTAATACGATTGTGGTGGAGTTCTTCGACTACAATTGTCCCTATTGCAAGAAGGTATTCCCCAGCATGGAAAAACTGATTGCAGACGATGGCGAGATCAAGATCGTGATGAAGGAGCTGCCGGTGCTGGGGCCGGATTCGGAATATGCTGCAAAGGCTGCTCTGGCCGCACAGATACAAGGAAAGTACAACCAGTTTCATGCCCGGATGATGGGCAAGGGCGGGCGTCTTTCCCGGGATGGTGTGCTGGCGGCGGCAAAGGCTGTTGGTCTCGACCTGGAGAAACTGCAAAAGGACATGGAGTCGGTGCAAGTGCAGCAGGAGCTGGAACGCAGCAGTGTTTGGGCGCAGCGCCTGGGCGTCAATGGTACGCCGGCATTCGTGATTGGAGAGGAGCTGATCCCGGGAGCCATCGACGGCCAGCGTATGAAACACTATGTTGAGCTGGCGAGGAAGAAAAAATAGCAGTAACAAAAAAGCCTGCTCGGACAGCAGGCTTTTTTGTAGTTCAGGAAACGGGAGGCATCAGCATCTCCTGCACAGCAGATGATCCACAGACAGCTTGCCCGGACCATGGAAAACCGTGATCAGCAGCATCAGTCCCCAAAGGATGTGCTGCTGCAGGCCGGCAGCGCCTTCTGCGCCAAACAGAAAACTGGCATAGGCGTAAACTGCAACAGCGTTGAATGCGAACAATGCCAGGGCAGACAGGCGGCTGGCAATACCCAGGGCAACCAGAACAGGCAGGAACAGTTCAGCCGCCGTTCCCGTCCAGGCAGCCAGCTGCGGTGAAAGCAGGGGCACATTGTATTCGTAGTCGAACAGCATTATCGTGGTATCCCAGCTTTGTATCTTCACCAGCCCGGACTTGAAAAACACCCAGGCCACCCACAGGCGTACAGCAAGGCCGAATACAGGGGCCAGAAGGTCAAGGGGCCGCGCAATGGCGCTGTAGGGTTTTGCGAGAGTTTGCAGCAGGCTCATGTTCACTCCTTGCGTCTGCTCCTGATAATGGCAGGAGCGTCACAACAGGCCAGCAGCTGCATGAACCGGCTCAGGGTTCATGCAGCCGCTGGATTCAGGTTATTTTTTTACCTTGCCGCCAGCGATCTTGTCACAAGTGCCTTTTGGTACATATACCCACTCTTCAGGATCATTGTCCTTGCTGGCCTGACCGGCGCAGGCGTGAGCAGAGGTGCCGCAATCGTTCTTGCCGGCCTTGGCTATACCCATACATTTTTCAAAGCCGGGCTTGCCAGCCATGGCGCTTCCACTCATGCCCAGGGACAGCATGGCAATGGCGGCAGCACCCAAAATGATCGTTTTTTTCATGGAGAATCTCCTTAACTGATGTAGTTTCATTAAACAAAATCATTCGGCCGGTTTTTTTCCGGCTCGAGTACTATGACCTGACAGATCATGATTTTGTTTCCGGAATGGCGGTTTTTTCCTCGTATGGAAACAAAGCATTTGCTCCCAGGGTCTTGATGGTAATGATTGATGCCGTAAACTGCCACAGATGAATTGTGAACAATTTCAGATTCGGTTGATGGAAGAACCCTGCTGTGAAGACCAGGACTTCATTGCGCACCGGGAAAGTTGCGCCCGTTGTGCCCGTGAATGGCAACAGGCCCGGGAGTTTGAGCAGATGCTGCAGGTCGCCATGTCCGTGCAGCCGGAGAATGATCTGCGTGCAAAACAGCCGCTGGATAGAGCCGCCCGATGGCGGCGGCAAATCTGGCTGAAGGCGGTGTCCGTGTTGCTGCTGGTCGGAGCCGCAGTGGCGGGGTTCAATCTGGCGCAACAGATGTTTACCGGGGATGATCTGCCACAGCTGGTGGTGCGCCATATCCAGAAAGAGCCGGAAATACTCAACTCCCGACAAGCCATGAACGAGATGGAGCTGCTGGAAGCACTTTCTCCCCTGGGGTTTGAGCTGATTGAAATCCCGGCTGAGGTTACAGCTGCAATTCCATGCTGGATACGCAAGAGGCGTGGCATGCACATGGTGATGCGGGGAGGGGACGGGCCGGTAACTGTTTTGTTAATGCCTGGCGAGTATGCGCAACAGCAGCAGGTTGTGGCTGCTCTTTCCCTTTCCGGATTCCTGATCCCCACAGGCTGGGGAAGCATGGCCGTGGTCAGTCATACCGGTGAGGACATCGAGTCTCTGATGCATTCCCTGCGGCGCGGCATGCGCTGGAAGGGCAAGCAATCTTCTACGGCTTCTTTTTGATGCTTTTGCTTTTGACAGATTCAGGCAGCAGATGGTCGCCCCTCAGTTTGAAGGGATTTCCAGGGCTTTTTGCTGTTCGGTGATGATTTCGCGAATGCCCTGGCTGGCAAGAGCGAGCATCTGATCCATTTCATCGGCGCTGAATACCGCGCCTTCCGCCGTGCCCTGCACCTCGATAAAGCCGCCGCTTTCGTTCATCACCACATTCATGTCGGTTTCTGCACCGGAATCTTCCACATAGTCCAGATCCAGCACCGGGGTGCCGGAGTAAATGCCGGTGGAAACAGAGGCAATATGGTGGATGATGGGGTTTTCCGTCAGGCGTCCTTTCTTCAGCAGCCCGTCCACAGCCATGGCCAGAGCCACGAAACCACCGGATATGGAAGCGGTGCGGGTGCCGCCATCGGCCTGGATGACATCACAATCCAGGGTAATGGTATGTTCGCCGAGTTTCTTCAAATCCAGGGATGCGCGCAGGGAGCGACCGATGAGACGCTGGATTTCCATGGTGCGCCCACCCTGCTTTCCTCTTGCCGCCTCGCGTCCCATACGGCTGTTGGTGGAGCGGGGCAGCATGCCGTATTCGGCAGTTACCCAGCCGCCCTGATCCTTGTCCATCCAGCGGGGGGTGCGTTCTTCCACGGTGGCGGTACAAATTACCCGGGTATCGCCGAAGCTCACCAGCACAGAGCCTTCGGCGTGTTTGGTGAAGTTGGTGATAAAGCTGACAGGACGCATTTCGTCGTTGGCGCGGCCGCTGGGTCTCATCGGGGATTCCTCTGTTGGTAAATGATGGATGTTTGTTGAGCTGATCTGAACTTCTGCATGTTACAGGTTCAGCTCATGTTTCCGGAATGCTTTTACTGATCAGCGTATTGAGATGATCGATGGCGGACAGCAGCTCGTTTTCATTCTCTCCTGAAATAGATGTGGCGCTGGCGCAGCCGCTACCGTCGATGCGAACTCCCAGGGCGCTGATGTTGTCGCTGCGGGATTGTGCATTGCTTTCTGCGGCAGCGCCCAGCATATGCAGTGCTTTTTTCAGCGGAAAGACATTCCACAGAGTTTCGACCAGCTGCTGCCGGGGCAACTGGTTCCACAGGCCGTCCGAGCATAGCAGAACCAAATCGTTGGGCTGCAGCGGAAATGGTGGTTCTGTGGACGGCATGGGGGCGCTGCGCTGGCCGCCCACGCAGCGGGTCAGGGCGCGGTTGCCGGGGTTTTCTTCTCCGAGAGCATCTCGCTGCGGTACGCTGTGATCGGTGGACTGAAGAACAATATTATTGTTTCTGAGCAAGTAAAAACGGCTGTCGCCGGCATAGCTCCAGTAGCAGTATCCATCCTGAATCAACGCCATCACCACAGTGGTGCGAGGTGCGATGCTGGGGCGCTGCGCCTGTCCATACTGGTTGATCAACTTGTGGGCATGGGTGACGCAATGGTGGAAAAAAAATCGTGGGCTGCTGATAGGCTTGGGTGTTTTGGAAAAAATTTGCTCGCATACGTTGAGCATGATCTGTGCGGCAACTTCCCCCTTGGGATGCCCGCCCAGTCCATCGGCCAATACCATCAGGCAGCTTTTTCCGTGGTTGAAAATGGCGCAGCGATCCTGGTTGTTGGCCCGGTCGCCCTGCAGGGAAATGCGTGCAATATCCATTACCCGGCCTTGCGCGTTCCTGATTTTGCCGGATCCCTGTTCAGCTGCTTGAGCAACAGGGCCGCAGACTGGATGCGCTTCTGGGGGTCGATTTCCATGGCATGATCGATTGCCTGCAGAATGTGCCGGGGATAGCGCTTGCTAAAAGCCTCCACCGCAGGAACCATGGTGTCCTTGGCATGGCGCTCGATGGCGGTGGGAGGTGGCCGCCCCTCGATGCAGGTGCGCATGCTGGCACCGATGGCATAGATGTCGGTCCAGGGACCCACCTTGCTGATGCCGCGGTATTGCTCGATGGGGGAAAAGCCGGGAGTGATGACTTGGGCTTTTTTCTTGCCTTCCGTGCTCAGATGATAAACCGCGCCGAAATCCAGTAACAACGGTCGTCCTCCGGGGCGGATATGGATGTTGCCGGGCTTGATGTCCAGGTGCAGATGCTGGGCATTGTGTATCAGCTCCAGAGCATCCAGCAGGGGGGGGAACACAGTCATGAGAAAGCGTGTGCTCAATCCGCCCTTGCGGCGCTTGATATATCTGCCCAGATTTTTGCCGGGCTGGTAATCCATTACCAGATAGGCGGTTTCGTTATCCAGAAAGCAGTTGCGCACATTGACGATGTTCGGGTGGCGCAGCATTGCCAGAGCCTTGGCTTCGAGGAAAAACAGCCGCAGGCCGCGATAGAACTTGTCCTTTGCCTCCTCGTTGGCGAAAAGGATTTCGCCTTTCTGGTTGCGGTGGCCAAAACGCTTGGGCATGTACTCCTTGATTGCCACCTCATCATGGGAATCTTCCTCTTCACCAAGGTAAATGAGGCTGAACCCACCGCTGCCAATGAGCTTGTGTACCTTGTAATAGTCCAGCCGGGTGCCTGAAGGCAGTGGCTCGCGTTTTTCCGATGACATGAACGGTCTATATAAAAAGGGGCATCCCAAGATAAACCAAAGTATCATAAAGAGTATGAAATTTGTGCAGTAATTTATCGGAGCCGGGAACAGATGATACGAAGTATGACCTCCTTCGCAACAGGTGGCTGTATCCAGGAAGGAATCGAGCTGGTGTGGGAATTGCGCTCGGTAAACCATCGTTATCTGGAAATACAGCCACGCCTGCCGGAGGATTTCCGGCAGCTGGATGCGGCGGTGCGTGAAACCGTGTCGCAGCGCCTGGGCCGTGGCAAGGTGGAATGCGGCTTGCGCTACAGGGCCAGCGGCGCCAGTATTGCCGCCATTGCGCTGAATGAACCGCTGCTGGATCAGGTGCTGGGTGCGATGGAAGTGATCCGCAGCCGCGAGTCATTGCTGAAAGAGCCGGACATCATGGCGGTGCTTTCCTGGCCGGGGGTGACAGTGGCCACCGCCCCGGATTTGACCCCGGCGCAGGAACAGGCCATGGAATTGCTGGAAAAAGTGCTGGATGATCTGGTTGCCACCCGGGAGCGGGAGGGCCAGCGTCTGGCGGCATTGATCGAAAGCCGCTGTGAATTGTTGCAGATGCAGGTGGAAAAAGCCCGCAAGCGTATGCCGGTGGTGATCGAAGCGGTTCGGCAGCGCCTGCGCAACCGTCTGGCAGAAGTGGCCGGGGATCTGGATGAACAGCGACTGGAGCAGGAAATGGCACTGCTGGCCCAGCGTCTGGATGTGGACGAGGAGATGGATCGGCTATCCACTCACCTGCAAGAAGTGCAGGCGGTTCTGAAAAGGGATGAACCGGTGGGGCGGCGACTGGATTTTCTGATGCAGGAACTTAATCGTGAGGCCAATACCCTGGGCTCCAAATCAGCAGACAGTGAAACCAGCGCCATTTGTGTGGAAATGAAAGTGCTCATCGAACAAATGCGTGAACAGGTACAGAATATAGAGTGACCAGGCCGCCTCTTGGCTGCTTTGAAAGCAACCGCCAAATGTGCGAGCCTGTACGGCCATGTTTGATATCCGCAACAAAGCCCGAGCACTGATTGCTGCACGCCGCCATCATCCGGCGTGGCGCCTGCTGGCGGCAAGGAATGCGCCGCTGGTGCTGGGGTGTCTGCAATCACTGTTTCAGGAAGCCGATGATGGCGTTGAGACTGAAGTCGCTTTGCAGGCTTTGACCGAACTTCTGACCGAACACGCGAATGAGGAAGATTTGGGTAGCAGCGGAAGTAATTTTGCTGCCCAGGCGCGCAAGGAGGTGCGGGAATGGATCCAGCGTCGTCTGATCATCGAGCGCGAGGGGCGGCTGTATGCTACGGATGCATTGGAAACCGCGCTGGATTTTGCTGCCAGTCTGGATCAGCGTCTGATGACATCGACTGCTTCACGTCTTTCCGTGGTGCAGCGCGAAATAGAAAACCTGGAAGTGGCTCTCAACCCGGATCCGCAACTGCGAGGGGAACATATACGGCGCAAAATCAAGGAGTTGCAGCGCGAGCTGGCGCGAGTCGAAAAAGGAGAGGTTGTCGTGCTCACCAGGGAGCAGGCAGTGGAGGGCATACGCGAGGTTTACAATCTGGCGACTGGTTTGCGCGCCGATTTTCGCCGCGTGGAAGATTCCTACCGGAATGCGGATCGTGCCCTGCGCGAGTCCATCATCAGCAGCCAAAGCCACCGTGGAGACATACTGGATGAACTGCTCGATGGCCATGAGCGCTTGCTGCAAACGGCAGAGGGGCAGGTGTTCCATGCTTTTTTTGAGCAGCTCAAGCAGGATTCGGGGTTACGCAATACCAGACAGCAGCTGCGCAACATCATCAATCACCCCAGTACGCGGCAGGCATTGAATGATGCGCAACGCAATGATTTGCGCTGGCTATTTGTGCGCCTCAACCGGGAGTCGGAAACTGTTTTGCGTGCGCGAGAACGCAGTGAGCGTGATGTGCGGGGCTTCCTCAAGACTGGCCTGGTGGCCGAGCATCATCGGGTGGGGGAGCTGCTGGAGGAGTTGCAGAAGGTGGCGCTGGATATCGAATGGGGGCGGCATGGGCTGCGCACTTCCGCCAGTTGCCTGCCGCCGCTGGCGATCAGCTGCTACAACCTGCCGCTGATCGAGCGCCTGCGCAGCAAGGCATTGCAGGATGAGCAGGAACAGGAGCTGGAGTTGAGTGAACAGAGCACCAATCTTGCAGACATAGAGGATGATTTCTGGCTTTCCTTCGACAGCCTGGATCAACAGGCGCTGTTGCGCGATACCCTTGATGTGTTGAAGCAGAACAATAGCGCCATGGGTCTGGCGCAACTGGCGGAATGCCTGCCGCCCAGCCATGATCTGGAAACGCTGGCCTTCTGGCTGGGAATGGCGCGCGAAGCCGGTCTGGGTGTGAAAACGGAGGTGGAAACA
>JAJRUY010000290.1 GCA_024277555.1 Gammaproteobacteria bacterium
CGGATTACCTTTTTCCTCAGTCACTGATGAGTGGTATGATTCAAAAAGTTATGACTTACTGTCAGGCATTCCCGTAAACGCCTGACCCCGGACTCGAGGAAATGATTGTGGTAAAGAAATTTCAATCTTCTGTTCTATCTCTCCTGGCTGTTGCGGCCATGGGTTCTGCTACCGTGGTAGCTGCCGAAGATGATGTGGTGGCCCGCATCAAACCTGTGGGCGAGGTGAATGTGGCGGATCAGGCAGCAGCTGCGGCTGCCCCAGCCGCGACTGCTGCAGCGGCAGCTCCTGCTCCTGCAGCACCTGCTGCTGCGTCTGACGATCCAGGTGCGGCACTTTATGTGGCTAAAGGCTGCACGGCTTGTCATGGCGCGGATGGAAAGACCGCTATTATGGATACCTATCCCAAGATTGCTGGTCAGAGTGTTGAATATACCCTGGCGCAAATGAAAGACATCAAGACCGGCGCTCGCAGCAACGGTCAAACTGCAGTGATGAAAGGTCTGGTTGCCGGTGTGTCAGATGAAGATCTGAAAACCATCGCCGAGTGGTTGTCGAAGCAATAAGTCCTTATTCGAGCATTGCCTTGAGGCTGGCCAGGTGGGATTTCCCCCTGGCCTTCTTTTCTTCCGCAGATATGTTGCTCTCCCGCCCTTCCCATTGCAGATCTTCCTCGGGAAGCTCCTGCAGGAAGCGGCTGGGTTCGCAATCCACCACTTCACCGCCCTTGCGGCGCTTGCGGGCAAAGCTGATGTGCAATACCCGGCGGGCGCGGGTGATGCCTACATAGGCCAGGCGCCGTTCTTCCTCGATGTTGTTATCTTCGATGCTGACGCGATGGGGCAGCAGCTCTTCTTCCATGCCTGCCAGAAACACATAGGGAAATTCCAGCCCCTTGGCGGCGTGCAGCGTCATCAGGCTGACCCTTTCTTCGGCGCTGTCTTCATCCTGGCGCTCGAGGATGTCCATCAGCGCCAGATGGCTGATCATTTCGGCCAGGCTTTCACCGCGCATTTCGTCCTCGTGCAGACGCTGCAGCCAGTCCAGCAATTCTTCCACGTTTTCTGCGCGCCGCTGGGCGGCCTTGTCGTTGGAGGATGTCTGGTACAGCCAGGCTTCGTAGTCCATATCACCCAACAGTTCACGTGCGGTTTTCACCGGGTGATCTTCGTGGGCGAGACGGGACAGGTTCCGGATCCACTGGCTGAATTCCCGCAGACGGGTGATAGCGGCAGGCTTGAGCCGCTCGGCCAGGCCCATTTCATCAATGGCATCGAACAGGGGGAGCTTCCTGCTGCTGGCGTAGCTGCCCAGCTGCTCCAGGGTGCCAGGTCCGATCTGCCGCCTGGGAGTGTTGACTACACGCAAAAAGGCGGCGTCGTCCTGGGGGTTGGCCAGCAGGCGCAGGTAGGCCATGATGTCCTTGATTTCCGTGCGGGAGAAAAATGAACTGCCGCCGCTGATGAAATAGGGCACATTGTGCAGACGCAGCAGTTTCTCGAAAATACGCGACTGGTGATTGCCGCGGTAGAGGACGGCGTAGTCGCCGTATTCCCGCTTGTGCATCACCCTCTGGTGGATGATTTCCGATACCACCCGTTCGGCTTCGTGTTCCTCATCGCGGCACTGAAAGACGCGGATTTCCTCTCCCGGTCCCAGCTCGCTCCACAGGCGTTTCTCAAATACATGGGGGTTATTGGCGATGAGCTGGTTGGCGGCCTTGAGGATGCGACCGGTGGAGCGGTAGTTCTGCTCCAGCTTGACGACCTTGAGCCGGGGGAAATCTTCCTTGAGCCTGGCCAGGTTTTCCGGGCGGGCGCCACGCCAGGCGTAAATGGACTGATCGTCGTCTCCGACCACGGTCAGCGCCCCGCGCACCCCGACCAGCAGGCGCACCAATTCATACTGGGCACTGTTGGTATCCTGGTACTCGTCCACCAGCAGGTAATGGATTTTGTGTTGCCAGCGTTCCAGAACCTGGGCATCTTGCTGCAGTAGTTGCACCGGCAACTGGATCAGGTCATCAAAATCCACGGCGTTGTAGGCGCCGAGGGTGCGCTGATAGGCGGCATAGATCTGTCCGTGATGCAGCTCCAGTGCATCACCTGCACGGGACATGGCTGTTTCCGGGGAAAGCAGATCATTTTTCCACTGGGAGATCTGCCAGCGCGCCAGGCGGATGGCTTCGTTGTCCGGCTCGTCCTTGAGCAGGATTTCCCGGATCAGGTGTTCGCTGTCCTGGGTGTCGAGAATGGTAAAGCCGGGGCGCAGATCGGCGGCCTGGTGCTCGTGTTTGAGTATGTTCAGCCCCAGGGTGTGAAAGGTGGAAATGCGCAGTCCGCGGCTGTTGCTGCCCTGCAGCAGCTCTGCCACCCTGGCTTTCATTTCCCTGGCGGCCTTGTTGGTGAAGGTTACGGCAGTGATGTGATGGGGCGCCATGCCGACCTTGTTGATCAGGTGGGCGATCTTGCGGGTGATGACCCGGGTTTTTCCCGAGCCCGCGCCAGCGAGCACCAGCAACGGGCCATCGAGATAGCTTGCTGCTTCACCTTGCCTTGGATTGAGGTCGTTCATGGCCTATAGTTGGAGCCTTGCCTTGCCTGAAGCCGGGGCGGGGATTCTAACCCAGAGAGACCAAGCATGAATGATTTTTCCTCCATCCGACCCAAAAGCCCTGGTACCAACGCCGAGCTCAGCCGCGAATCCTGGCGCGTGTTCCAGATCATGGCGGAATTTGTGGAGGGATTTGAAAGGCTCAGTCGTATCCGCCCGGCGGTGAGTATTTTCGGTTCGGCGAGAACGCCGGAGGATCACCCCTGGTATGCCAAGGCGGAAGAGGTCTCCCGCCTGTTGTCCGATTCCGGGTTTTCGGTGATTAGCGGAGGCGGGCCGGGGATCATGGAAGCGGCCAACAAGGGGGCTTTTGCCGGTGAATCGCCGAGTATTGGCCTGAATATCCACCTTCCCCACGAACAGGGCGCAAACCCCTATCAGGATGTTTCCCTGACCTACCGGCACTTTTTTGCGCGCAAGGTGATGTTCATCAAATATGCGGCGGCCTATGTCGTGCTCCCCGGTGGATTCGGCACCCTGGATGAGCTGGCGGAATGCCTGACCCTGGTGCAAACCGGCAAGAGCCGCAGAATCCCCATTATCCTGGTGGAAAGCGATTTCTGGGACGGCTTGCTGGAGTGGTTTCGCCGTACCCTGTGCGAGGCAGGCACTATCAGTCCTGAGGATATGGATCTGATCCAGGTCTGCGATGAACCGCAGCAGATCGTGCGAGCCATTTTCGATCACTACGGAGGGCGCGGGTTTGAGCCCTCTGCGGATGAACTGGAAATTCTTCTGGAGTTATAATCATGACTTTCTCCCGCCAGGATGTACCCATGAAACCACTGATTCTCGCCAGCATGCTGTTGTTGCCCGCTGCCCTCTGGGCGGAAAACCAGCCTTCCCCGCCACCGGTTCAGGAAAACCAGGAAGACCTGGAGCCGGATGTGACCATTCGCCAGGAGGAGGCGAAAACCGTACATGAATACCGTATCAACGGACGCTTGTACATGGTGAAAATCGTGCCGCTAAAGGGCGCCCCCTATTATCTGCTGGATCTGGATGGAGACGGGGAGATGGATACCCAGGAGGATGACCCGAACAGCGTGGTGGTGCCGCAATGGGTATTGTTCCGCTGGTAGCAGGCCTGATCCCCAAGCCTTGAAAACCCTGATTCAAAGACTGGAGACCCTGGTGGATCTCACCGGGTGTGCTGTGGCCTGGGCGACGCTGCTGATGGTGCTCATCACCTTTGCGGTGGTGCTGTTGCGTTACCTGCTGGATCTGGGGTGGATTGCCATGCAGGAATCCATCACCTATCTTCACGCCCTGGTATTCATGCTGGGCGCCGCCTATACCCTCAGGCATCAGGGACATGTGCGGGTGGATATCTTTTACCGGAAGTTCAGTCACAAGGGTCGTGCCTGGGTGAATCTGCTGGGCACTGTGCTGCTGCTATTTCCCCTGATGGGCTTTATCTTCTGGATCAGCTGGGAGTATGTGCTGGAGTCCTGGAAAGTGTTCGAGGGGTCGAGAGAGGCTGGTGGCCTGCCGGGAGTTTTCCTGCTCAAGACCCTGCTGCTGTTGCTGCCTCTGAGCATGATGCTGCAGGGGCTGGCGCTGATTCTGCGCAGCCTGGTGATTCTCCGGGGGGAAGATCTTGGTTGAGTGGCTGCCCTTACTCCTCTTCGCCGCAGTGACCCTGGTGCTCATGCTGGGTTATCCCGTGGCCTTTACCCTGGGTGGTGTTTCCCTGATCTTTGCCCTGACCGGGGAGTGGCTTGGCCTTTTCGACGGAGCTTTCCTTCAGGCCTTGCCCAACCGGCTGTACGGGATCATGACCAACGGAACCCTGATCGCGGTACCCCTGTTCGTGTTCATGGGGGTGATGCTGGAACGCTCCAGGGTGGCGGAAAGCCTGCTGGATACCATGGCGGAATTGTTCGGCAGCTTGCGTGGCGGCCTGGGCATCTCTGTCACCCTGGTGGGCATGCTGTTGGCGGCCAGTACCGGCATCGTCGGCGCCACCGTGGTCACCATGGGGCTGCTGTCCCTGCCGACCATGCTCAAGCGCAACTATGATCCTGCCATTGCTGCGGGCACCATCTGTGCGTCCGGAACTCTGGGGCAGATCATTCCCCCCTCCATCGTGCTGGTTCTGCTTGGTGATGTGCTTTCTTCCGCCTATCAGCAGGCGCAACTGGAGATGGGGATATGGAATCTGGAAACTGTATCCGTGGGCGATCTTTTCGTGGGTGCAGTGATTCCCGGCCTGGGACTGGTGCTGATGTATCTCCTGTATCTGCTGGGGGTGGCTTACTTCCAACCCGAACGTTTGCCGGCGGCACAAGCGCCAACAGCCGGGCAGAAGGCTCTGTGGTGGCGGGTGATCACGGTGCTGCTGCCGCCGCTGTTGCTGATTGTGGCGGTGCTGGGTTCTATCCTCGGCGGGTTGGCCACACCTACCGAGGCGGCTTCCGTGGGAGCCGTGGGCGCCATGCTGCTGGCCACCCAGCGCCGGGAACTGAATGGGAAGGCATTGCGCGAGGTGATGGAGTCCACGGTCAAGGTCACCAGCATGGTGTTCATGATCTTCATCGGTGCGGCGGTATTTTCCCTGGTGTTTCGCGGTTTCGGGGGAGATGACCAGGTAAGTGAATTGCTGACTGGAATGCCCGGCGGTGTGGTGGGCGCCGTGGCGGTGGTCATGCTGCTGATGTTTCTGCTCGGGTTTATCCTGGATTTTATCGAGATTACCTTCGTGGTAGTGCCCATTGTCGGGCCGATATTACTGGCCATGGGGTTGGATCCGGTGTGGCTGGGGATCATGATCGCCATCAACCTGCAGACATCTTTCCTCACGCCACCGTTTGGTTTCGCGCTCTTTTATTTGCGTGGAGTGGCTCCCCCTGAGGTTGCCACCAGTGCAATATACCGGGGTGTGCTACCATTTATCGTCATCCAGCTCATCATGCTCGGCATGCTGGCCTGGTGGCCGCAG
>JAJRUY010000291.1 GCA_024277555.1 Gammaproteobacteria bacterium
GGGATGATCGCGCAGGTATTTGGATTCACAAGGGATGTTGTGAGGAAGCGGAATAACAGGGCGTATTTCCGACTGAACAAAATTTCTTGTGGATTCAAAGAACAAGCGAGAGCTCGTCAGTCCGGTGAGAAATCCGGGTTAGCTGGTGGTTGTTGAGATGGCGTGGTATTGAAGCGCCCGAGCCAGGTGCTGAATCAATGATACTCCGGCCTGCTCTGGTGTTTTTCCCCAGGCGATAATACCGTCTTCATGTCCGCCCATGCTGAACAGCCTGGCATCGGGGTTTTCTTCCAGCAATTCTGTGATGGCCTGGGCCATTTCCGGTGTGCCATACTCAATCGACGGATCGGTTTCCGGTATTACCAGTGGCCGGGTCTGTTTCCAGATGATGGGGGAATGGGCATGGAACACCGCGCCGGCAGCGGAAACCGCCTGGTACACAGCGCCATGGGTCATGGCTTCTGAAGAGGGCGGGCAGGGGCCTTTTGACTGCAGCTGATTGGTGCTGATGTCAAAGCCTGTGACCAAAGAGAAGTCATCCGCAAGCAGTGCGTTCTTGCCACTGGTCTGGGTGCAACTGATGATAAAGCCTGCGGTTGTTTTCCGGCTGATATTTCCATAGGCAAAGCCCAGGTAGCGATCTGGCTCCTGTCCCACCAGTTCTGTCTGGTGCAGAATCCGGAACCAGGCGCGCAGTTCCGTGGTTTCTTCCACAGGCAGGGCAGGGGCTTGGGTATGCTGAAGGTTGAACTTGATGACTCCTTCCCCGGCATGGTTCATGTTAGAATCTCCTGCTTCCTTAATATGCGAAATAGCGATTGCCAATGGCACTGAATACTACAGAAGAAATCATCGAAGATCTGCGCCAGGGCAAGATGGTCGTCATAATGGATGATGAAGACCGGGAAAATGAAGGCGATCTGGTGATTGCGGCGGACAAGGTGACACCAGAATCCATCAATTTCATGGCCAAATATGGCCGCGGACTCATCTGTCTGACGCTTACCAAGGAGTGCTGTCAGCAGTTGCGCCTGCCATTGATGGTGAATGCAACGGATCAACTCGAATCCACCAATTTCACCCTTTCCATCGAGGCTGCCGAGGGAGTAACCACGGGCATTTCCGCGGCAGACCGGGCAATTACCGTACAGGCTGCGGTGAAGCCCGATGCGCGTCCGGAAGATCTGGTGCAGCCGGGGCATATCTTCCCCCTCATGGCGCAGCCGGGCGGAGTGCTGGTTCGCGCCGGGCATACGGAAGCCGGATGCGATCTGGCGCGGCTGGCGGGGCTGAGTCCGACTTCGGTGATCGTGGAAATACTCAACGAGGATGGCACCATGGCGCGCCGCCCGGATCTCGAGGTTTTCGCCAAAGAACATGACCTGAAAATCGGCACCATCGCCGATCTCATCGAATACCGGGTGCGCCACGAAAAGACCGTGGAACGCATCAACGAATGCCTGCTGCCCACGCTTGCCGGGGATTTCCGCGTGATTGCCTATCAGGACATCATGGACAACGAAGTGCATCTGGCCCTGGTGAAAGGGGTGGTCAGGGAAGATCAGCCCATACTGGTGCGGGTGCATGTGCAAAACAGCCTCTGCGACCTGCTGGGCAGCACCCGCTCCGAGTGTGGCTGGGCGCTGCAAAACGCCATGAAACAGATTGAAGCCGAGGGCAATGGCATCGTGGTGATCCTGCGCAATCATGACACCGCGAGGGATCTGGTGCAGCGTATTCAGTCCTGCCAGTTGCATGGCGCAGAAGAAGCATTGGCTTCCGACCATGGGAAGGTGAAGGGCAAGGAATTGCGCACTTTCGGCGTGGGTGCGCAGATCCTTGCTGATCTGGGAGTGAAGAAAATGCGCGTGATGAGTGCGCCCAAGCATTTGCATGCCCTGGCCGGGTTCCATCTGGAAGTTACCGAATTTGTAGATTTTTCGCTACCCGAAGAAGGGAGCAAGTGAGGCGAGTATGAGCATCAAGACCATCGAGGGAAACCTGATTGCCAAAGGCGGGCGTTTTTGCCTGGTAGTGGCGCGCTGGAACAGCTTTGTGGTGGACAGCCTGGAGGCCGGGGCACTGGATACCCTCAAGCGTCATGGCGCCAGCGAAGAAGACATCAGCATCGTGCGCGTGCCCGGTGCGTTTGAAATGCCTGTGGCATTGGACAAGCTGGCCGCCAGCGGCAACTACGATGCGATTATCGCCCTGGGCGCGGTGATTCGCGGCGGCACCCCCCATTTTGAATATGTGGCCGGGGAAGCGGTGAAAGGTATGGCTCAAGCTGCGCTGAATCATGGCGTGCCTGTCGCCTTTGGTCTACTCACCGTCGATACCATCGAGCAGGCCATCGAGCGCGCCGGCACCAAGGCCGGCAACAAAGGTGGCGAAGCTGCCGCATCCGCCATTGAAATGGTCAGCCTGCTGCGCCAGTTGTGAGCAAAAAACGCAGCAAATCCCGCAGTCTCGCCACCCAGGCCATTTATCAGTGGCAGGTCACCGGGGCGAGTACAGAAAAGGTCATTGAAGATTTTCTGATCGAGCAGCAAAACAGCAGTTTTCAGATTGACTATTTTCGGGATCTGGTCAATGGCGTTCCTGACCAGCTGGAAGTGCTGGACAAAGACCTGCAGCCCTTGCTGGACAGGCCGGTGGAGGAAGTGGATCTGGTGGAGCGCGCCATTTTGCGCCTGGGTGCCTACGAGCTGCTCAAGCATCCCGAAGTGCCTTACCGGGTGGTGATCAACGAATGGGTGGAGCTGGCCAAGATCTTTGGTGCAGATCAGGGGCATCGCTACATCAATGGCGTACTTGATAAACTGGCTCACGAGCTGCGCGCTGTAGAAATTGCCGCCCGCAAGCGTGGCTGAATTCGCCCTCATCCAGCGTTATTTTTCCGGGCTGTCCGATCCGGGGCAGGATGTATTGCTGGGAGTGGGCGATGACTGCGCCTTGCTCCAGTCGCCACCAGGAAGGCAACTGGCCATGACCATGGACACCCTGATTGCCGACAGGCATTTTCTTGCCGATGTCGATCCCATTTCCCTCGGGCACAAATCCCTGGCAGTAAATCTCAGCGATCTGGCGGCCATGGGCGCGGAGCCGGCCTGGGCGCTACTGTCCCTGTCGTTGCCGAAAATCGATCATGACTGGCTGCAGGGATTTGTGCAGGGGTTCAAGGCTCTTGCCCGGCGCTTTGGCGTTCGGCTGGTGGGTGGTGATACCTGCCAGGGAGAGTTGAGTATCACCATACAGCTCACTGGTTTTGTGGAGCCGGGTCGCGCCATGCTGCGCTCCAATGCCAGGCCTGGTGATCTGGTGTATATCACCGGCACCCTGGGGGATGCGGCGTTGGCTTTGCAACTGTTGCGTGCGGGGAAAGATCCCGGAGCATTGCGGGAGTATCTGGAAAAGCCGCAGCCGCGGATTACAGAGGGCAGGGCGCTGGCGGCTGTGGGCGTGCGTACCTGTATTGATATATCGGACGGGCTGGTGGCGGATCTTGGGCATATCTGCCAGCGCAGCCAGTGCGCCGCCCGTATCCAGGTGGCGCAACTGCCCCTGTCACCCATGGTTGCATCCCATGTTCAGGAAACCGGCGACCTGGCGCTTGCCGTTGCCGGGGGGGATGACTATGAACTTTGTTTCAGTCTTCCCGTTGCGGCTCGGCAGCTGGTGGAAAACCTGCCCTTCGATTGCACCTGCATTGGTGAAATCCTTCCCGGACAGGGTGTGGAACTGGTGCGTGAAGATGGCAGCAACCTGCCTTTGCCTTCCGCCTGGGAGCATTTCTCCTCATGAAAA
>JAJRUY010000292.1 GCA_024277555.1 Gammaproteobacteria bacterium
ACAGGGGATGAATGGGAGCTTCCTCGGCCACCCGGCCTGCGTACATGACCACGGCGCGGCTGCAGGTCTGGGCCACCACTCCCAGATCGTGAGTAACCAGCACTACGGAAGTGCCCAGTTCGTCCTGCAGCTTGACTATCTGTTCCAGCACCTGGGCCTGGGTGGTCACATCCAGGGCGGTGGTGGGTTCGTCTGCCAGCAGCAGTTTGGGGTTGCAGGACAGGGCCATGCCGATCATCACCCGCTGGCGCATGCCGCCAGACATCTGGTGGGGGTATTCGTCGATGCGCTTTTCCGGTGAGGGAATGCCTACCAGTTCCAGCATCTCGATGGCTCGGCTGCGGGCCTGCTGGCGTGTCATGCCCTGATGCCGCATGAGTACATCGGTCATCTGGGTGGCGATGGTGAATACCGGATTGAGTGCGGTCATGGGTTCCTGGAAGATCATGGAGATTTCCTTGCCGCGGATGTGCCGGTATTCTGATTCCGGCAATCCTGCAAGCTCCCGGCCCTCCAGTTTGATGCTGCCGGAAACGATGCGTCCAGGTGGGGATGGTATCAGCCCCAAGATGGCCAGTGAGGTGACGGACTTGCCGCAGCCGGATTCTCCCACCAGCCCCAGGGTCTCGCCGGGCAGGATATCGAAGCTCACGCCGTCGATGGCGCGCACGATGCCACGCTGGGTGGAGAACTCTATGACCAGGTCTTTTACGCTGAGCAGGGGTTGAGTCATGGATTTGTCCCCGGGATCATCAAATGGGGGGGCGTAGGCCCGATAAGCCTCTGGCGCATCGGGTTTGGGTTAGGCGCATGCGCTGTGTTTGTCCGGCCTGCGGCGGCGGTGATGCAAAGCATACTCATGCGCTCACCTTCTTCGGATCCAGGGCGTCCTGCAATGAATCGGAAAACATGTTGAAGGCCATCACCAGCGCGAACAGCAAAATCGAGGCGGTCAGGAAGTTGGCATAGTGCCCGGCCTGTACCTCCTGGGTGGATTCGGCAATCATCAGACCCCAGGAAACTCCGTCCACTACGCCCAGTCCCAGAAAGCTGAGTATGACTTCAGACTTGATGGCGCTGACGAACACGATGGTGGCCTGCACCAGCAGGATATGGTAGGTGTTGGGCATGATGTGGCGGAATATGATCAGCCGCCGGGGAAGGCCGATGGCGCGGGCGGCCTCCACAAACTCGAAGTTCTTCAGCTTGATTACCTCGCCGCGCACCAGGCGGGCTGTGGTGGTCCAGAAGGTGGCGATCATGGCGATGTGCATGGAATAGGGAAAACCCTGGAGCGCAAAGGCAATCGCCGCCACGAACAGGTAGAAGGGAATCGAGTCCAGCACCCCCATCAGCCACAGGATTACCTCATCCGCCCAGCTGTTGGAAAAAAATCCGGACAGGGCGCCCAGCAGCCCCCCCAGAATGGTGGACAGAATGGCCACCACCATGCCCACTTCAAAGGCGGTTTTGGTGCTGTAGATGCCACGTTCGAAAATATCCTGGCCGATAATGTTGGTGCCCAGCCAGTGTTCAGCGCTGGGTTTTGCCCACATGCTGCCTTCCACACTGCTCCAGCCCTGTCCCCACAGCCCGGCCCAGACGCCCAGGGCGATGATCAGGAACAACATCACCACCGCCAGGGAGAGCATGCCGGTACGGTCGCGGCGGAACTTGTACCAGGCCTTGCCCCACAGGGACTCGCTTTCTCCGGGTATGTTCCTGTCTTCTGCCAATGTATTCATTTCAGGGATACCCGCGGGTCAACGAGCTTGTAGAAGATGTCATTGAGAATCAGCACGATCACGAACAGCACTGCGGTGATGCCGACTACGGCCTTGAGTATGGGCTGGTCGCCGGTGGTGATGGAGTCATAGGTGACCAGGCCCACGCCGGGAATGCCGAAATAGCTCTCCAGCAGCAGGGAGCCGGAAATCACCACCATGGGGATGGAGAACATGATGCGGGTGATGATGGGGATCATGGCGTTCTTCAGGATATGCTTGAACAGCAGCTCTCCGGGCGGGGTGCCGAAGGCCTTGGCGGTGCGCACATGATCGCGGCCCATTTCCTCCACGATCACCGCCCGGTAGAAACGGGTATTGTAGCCCAGGGCGACGAATACCGTGGCCAGGGTAGGCACGGTGACATAGTGCAGATAGTCCCAGAAGTTGTACACATTCCAGCCCCGCACCGGAAACCAGCCCAGGCCATCGTTGGATGAAAGCAAAATCTGGAAGGCGATGATCACGATGAGGAAACTCACGCTCATGCCCACCACCGAGCCACTCATGATGAACTTGTCCAGCCAGCGCCCCCGGTGGTAGGCCGCCACCAGCGCCAGGGCGATACCCAGCAGGTTGCCAAGGATGAATCCGGGAAGGATCAAGGCCAGGGAAATGGGCACGGTGCGTTTGAGGATGCTGCTCACCCGTTCGCCGGTGGAGTCAGAATAGCCGAAATCGAAGGTCACCAGTTCCTTCATGTATTCCAGGTAGCGGGCGACAAAGGGTTTGTCGTAACCAAGTTGGTGACGGATTTCCTGGATTTGTTCCGGAGTAGGGTTCTTGCCTGCCAGCTCATAGGTCTTGTCCGGGCCGAAATACACCATGAGCAGGAAGCTGATCAGGGTCACGCCGATAATCAGGGGAATGCCGGTGATGAACTTGCGCAGGGCGTACTGCAGGATCTCCATTATTTGTCCTCCTTCACATCCACATACTTGAGATGAAAGCCGCCGACGATGGATTGATCCGGGAAGCTCACCACATCCTTGTGCCAGAGGAAGATCTGCCGCCGGGACAGGCCGGAGATGGTGACGCAGGCATCGAGGACGATCTGGTTCATCCTGCGGTACAGCCGGGTGCGTTCGGGAGAGGGTTGCATCACCGCGGTTTCCTCATACAGGCGGTTGTATTCCGGGTGGTTGAAATTGGCATTGTTGGATCCGGGAGAGCCGTTGGGACCATAGAAAAGCTGCAAGGTGTTTTCCGCGTCCGGATAGTCCAGGCCCCAGCCCATGCCCACCATCTTGATTTTGGCTTTTTTCACCGCCCGGTTGTAGTCGCCGAAGGATGCGTAGGAATCGAAAACAATCTTTTCCTTGGGATAACCGATTTTCGTCAGCCAGCCCCGGAACTGCTCGAACATCTGCCGACTGTCCACCGAAGCGACGCCGCCATAGGTGAGGGTGGGCAGCATGTCGGCAGTCCAGCCTGCTTCTGCGAGCAGCTTTCTGCCTTTTTCCGGATTGTGTTCCAGGGCGTCCTTGGGGCCGTCCGGATCGTATTCGGGCGTGACCGGAGGAATGATGCCAGGGAACACAAATCCCATGTTGTTGTAGAAACGCTGATTGCGATCTTCCCAGTCGAAGGCGTAACGGATGGCGCAGCGCAGAGCGTGGTTCATTTCCTCCCGCTGTTTGTCCTCGTTATAGCCGATTTCCGGATCACGCATGTTGAAGTCCGTGTGTACAAAGCCGTTTTCATAGCCGGATGTCATGAAATAGCGTTCAGCATATTGGGGCTTGAGCACGATATCGGGTTTTTTTTCTGCCAATACGTCGTCCAGCAGTTCCTTGGGAATGCCTGCATACTGGATTTCATTGCCCTTGGTAAAAGAGTTCCAGCGCGACAGGGATTCCTTGATGAAGTGGATTTCCAGACGATCCACCAGGGGTGGCGCCCTGCCATCGATTTCCTTGATGCCGAACTTTCCATGTAGCGCTTCGTCGTAACCTTCATATGCCAGGTCAATGGGTTCCTGGCGGTATCCGGGGTTCCTCACCAGCACCACGCCTACGGAGTCGAAGCGTTGCAGTTTGAAAGGCCCGGAACCGACCGGGCGCACAGAAAACTCCCGGCCATAATGTTCCACGGCTTCCCTGGGCACGATGGCGGCATAGCCTTGGGCCAGGGTATGCACCAGTTGCGGGAAAGGCTTGTTGAGAATGATCTGAATCGTGTAGCGATCCAGCGCCCGCAGCCCCTCTACTTCCTGATCGTAATTTGATCCGGCCTGTTTCCATTCCGCCATGCCCTTGATGCGCCCGGCCCAGAACCAGCTTCCCTGGGAGCGGGTTTCGGGATCGAAATGGCGCTTCAGGGAATAGACGAAATCCGCCGCCGCCACTTCCCGTCCCTTGCCATTGGGGAAAGCCGGGTCGTCGATAAATCTGACACCCTGTTTAATGCGGATGGTGTAGGTCAGGCCATCTTCGGAAACCTCGGGGAGAGCGGCGGCCAGATTGGGCTTGATCTGGTAGGGGCGGGTCAGGTACTTGTAGGAATACAGGGTGTCATAGACATTCACCACCACATGGTTGGCATAGATGGTGGCGCTTTGGGCCGGATCCAGGCTGGTGGGAGATCCGTTCAGGGAATGCCGGTAAATCTTCATGCCGTTGGTGTCCGGGCCGTCGGAGCAGCCTCCCGTGAGCAGTAGGGAAATCAGGATCAGCAAGCCGAAAATTCGTCTGGACATGAAGTATCTGAAAACTATGGGGAATTGTTGAATGAGCGAGTATAGCGGTTTCTGCAGGTGCGGAAAATTACTTTTCTTTGGGGAATTGCGGCTGATGCAAGTCATGGAACCTGAATGGCCAATAAATGCATGAATTTTATTCATGCTTGCAAGCTATTGGGATTGGAGATGCCGTCAATGCTGTCTTTGAAGAATATGTCAGTAGAAGAGAAAATCCACACCATGGAGATGCTTTGGGATGATATTTGCTGCCTGCCTCGGCAAGCCATGATCTCATTGATGGATACAGGTTTTACGAGAGGCGGGCGAAAGGCTTGGGGGAATACAGATATTGATTCGCTGATGATAAGCGCAGGTGTACACGCAATGTGCTTCAGTAAATACCACCGGCTG
>JAJRUY010000293.1 GCA_024277555.1 Gammaproteobacteria bacterium
AGCATAATAGTGACTCCAGGCGTCCAATAATGCGTACTAGCTCTCCAAATTGGAGACCTGCGTCACCATTGGTATCCTTCTTCACCAATAAATAAGAAAAATATGGCGATCATCAATAATACGCAGCAGTGCGACATCGTCAGGCCTTTGATTTATGATGCCGTGGATAACAAATAAGCATCGTGTCCCCAGAACCTCGATGGGGATGTTTCTGGCGTTGGTGACCTAGATGAGGTTGTCGCGCTGGTCGTGTTGGTATTGGGTGGCGTTGCCGGTGGTGTCGGTGCTGCCGGCGAGGTTGTCTTCGCTGTCGTAGTGCAGGGTCTGGATGAGACGGCTATGTTTCAGCAACAATGAATCACAAATCAAAGACCTGACCCCGTCCTGTGTACGTCCTGTGTAGTCATCGGCATATCTGATGAATATGGCCTGTCCTTTACAACGCGGTTTGACCACGCGCTCAAACAGACCAATGAGACCAATGAGACCAATGGGGTCAGACTCGATTGATCCCTTTTCCCTTAAATCAATCGAGTCTGACCCCATTGATCGCACATTGATCAAGCGCAGCGTAGTGAATGTTCGAACCAGCCCCCTGTTAGGCCAGGCTTGCACCTGACCCAAGAAATTTAAGACCAACAATCCCTACAACTATCAAACCTATAAATCCTGCACGGATTAAATTCAATGGTTCATTGAATATCACTATCCCTGCAATTGCTACTCCAACCGCACCTATACCAGTCCAAACTGCATATGCATTTCCAATGGGTATGGTTTTTAATGCATAAGAAAGACACCCGAAACTCACCCACATTGCTGCAATAGTAAATACAGATGGCCAGAGTCTAGTAAATCCCTCGGTGTACTTTAATCCTACGGCCCAAACAATCTCAAATAAACCAGCTATTACCAATAATGTCCACGCCATTAGAGTTTCTCCATATTAACACACATGGGGGTCAGGTCTTTGGTTTCTGATTAACCAAATTTAATCCTATCAAAAATAATAGATTAATTCGAGTCTGACCCGAATGGCGCTTACTTAAGGGCACCTCAAAAAAAATTGATCATAAACACAAGCGCCAACGGGCTTGGCACAATATGACGACAATCAAAATATACTCGTCCTATTATGCTATAATTTATAAAACATGCAGTGATCAGTAGAAGTTTATCGTCACAATGTCCAAAAAAAGCGAACGCACCCGTCAAAGAATCGTTGAAGCAGCCAACCGGCTCTTTTATCACCAGGGATACCACAACACTTCTTTTACCGATGTGGTCAATGCTTCAGGAGTGCCACGGGGAAACATCTATTACTACTTCAAAAGCAAGGAAGATATCCTTGTTGCCACATTGTCCCACCGCATTTCCCGCATCGACCACATGCTGCAAACATGGTCAGGGCAATACCGTACCCCGATAGAACGCCTGAACCGTTTTCTGGAGATTCTTCCAGACAGCATCGACTCACTGGTGCGTTATGGCTGTCCCATGGGTACGCTCAATGCGGAACTCGGCAAGAACGAACCTGAACTACAGACCAAGGCCAAAGCCATGTTCCTGCTGTTTGAAGACTGGCTCACCGATCAGTTTGCAGAACTGGGTTATGCCGGAAGAGCAAGGGAGTTTGCCCGGAGACTACTAGCCCGGGGGCAAGGCATCAGCATGATCACCCATGTATATCAGGACAAGCGCTTTCTCCTGCAGGAAACCGATTTACTGGCGCGATGGGTCAACAAACTGGCGCGGGGAGAGGAGCTGGACATCTGAGTCAGCCATCAGGCAATCATCCATCGCAAACATCAACAACAGGACGAAATGAAAAGCACGGTGCTGGTTATCGGCTATGTCTGGCCCGAGCCAGATTCATCCGCAGCCGGTTCGCACATGCTGTCGTTGCTGCGCATGTTTCGGGATAATGGCTTCCGGGTGATCTTTTCCTGTCCCGCTCAGCGCTCTGAGTACATGGCCAACCTGGATGCGGAAAACATCGAAAGCGCAGACATTCTATTGAATGATTCAAGTTTCGATGCGTTCATTGCCGAACTGATGCCAGACTATGTGGTTTTCGACCGGTTCATGATGGAAGAGCAGTTCTCCTGGCGGGTCGAGCAGGCATGCCCGGATGCCATGCGCATCCTGGACACGGAAGATCTGCAATGCCTGCGTGGAGCCCGCCAACAGGCATTCAGGGAAAAGCGTAAAATGCAGAAAAAGGATCTGCTTGGCGAACTGGCCAAACGGGAATGCGCGGCCATTTTACGCTGCGATTTGTCCCTGATTGTTTCCAGTCACGAAATGGAGCTGTTGCAAAAAACCTTTGCCGTCGATACCGCACTGCTGCATCACCTGCCCTTTATGCTGGATCCGAGCCAGCAATACCCATCGAAGAAACTCTTTTCCGAGCGCACACACTTTGTAACCATAGGCAATTTCCGGCATACCCCCAACTGGGATTCCGTTTTGTTCCTGCAACAAATATGGCCGCTCATCCGCCGGGCGCTACCCGAAGCCCAATTGCATATCTATGGCGCATATCCAACCAAAAAAGCCATGGCACTGAATGATCCGGACAGGGGTTTTCTGATAAAAGGACGGGCAAGCAGCGCCCATTCCGTACTGGCAAATGCACGTGTCTGTTTATCCCCGCTGCGCTTTGGCGCAGGCATCAAGGGGAAATTGATTGATGCCATGCAAACCGGAACGCCAAGCATAACCACCAGCATCGGTGCAGAGAGCATGGCCGACAACCTTCCCTGGCCAGGACTGGTGGAAAACACCAGGGAAGATATTGCCAACGCAGCCATTCGACTGTATCAGGATGAAACACTCTGGAACCAATGTCAGCAGCGCATAGCCCCTATCCTCAAGGAGCATTATGATGGGCCAGAGCTGGCCCGCGATCTGCTACACCGCATCGTATCCATCAAAAAAAGCCTGGGGCAACATCGCCTGAACAATTTCACCGGCGCCATGCTGCGCCATCATTCCATGAAAAGCACTCTGTATATGTCCAGGTGGATAGAAGCGAAAAACAATCTCAAATCCCGCTTGGCGATGCAAAACAGTTCTGAATAGCTTTTTTGCACAAGAGCTGCAAATTACTGATAGTCTCAATCAACAGGTTCTTCAACTCCACATCGAGCATGCCCAATACTGAACTGCCAAAATTACTGCGCATGATGGAACGTCTTATTGCCGAGCCGTCAGTAAGCAGCGTCAGCGCGGAATGGGATCAGTCCAACGCAAGAGTCATCGATCTACTCCAGGACTGGCTGCACCACATGGGTTTCCGTACCGAAAAACTAGCCGTGCCGGACTGCCCCGGAAAATTCAACCTGATCGCCAGCGCTGGCAGTGGACCGGATGGCCTGGTGCTTGCCGGACACACGGATACCGTACCTTTTGACCAAAGCCGCTGGAGCAGCAACCCCTTCGAACTAACGGAGCGGGAAGGCCGCCTGTACGGGCTGGGAAGCGCAGACATGAAGGGCTTTTTCGCCCTGGTGCTGGAAGCCATCCGCGATCTGGATCTGAAGAAGCTAAAACAGCCTCTGGTAATCCTCGCTACAGCAGATGAGGAAAGCTCCATGAGCGGCGCTCGCTCTCTTGCCTCCGCACAACAGCGGCTGGGGCGCCACGCCCTGATCGGTGAGCCAACCGGCCTCAAGCCCATACGCATGCACAAGGGAATTGCCATGGAATGCATCCGCATCACCGGCCGGTCCGGGCATTCCAGCAACCCATCCCTGGGAAACAATGCACTGGATGGCATGAGCATCGCACTGGCGGAAATTATCCAGTGGCGAAACGAATTGATGCAGCGCTATCAGAACCCCATGTTCGAGATAGCCACCCCGACGGTGAACCTGGGACATATCCATGGCGGAGACAACCCCAACCGCATCTGCGCCCAGTGCGAGCTGCACATCGACATCCGCCCCCTGCCCGGCATGGATCTGGACACCCTGCGCAGCGAGCTTGACACCCGCCTGCAGCACAAACTGCAACATACCGGCCTGGAGATAAAACGGCATTCCCTGTTTGGCGGCGTACCGGCTTTTGAAACTCCGGCATCGGCGTCCATCGTACAGGTCACAGAGTCCTTGACCGGCTACAGCGCCGAAGCCGTGGCCTTTGGCACCGAAGCCCCGTTTTTGCAGCAGCTGGGCATGGATACCATTATCATGGGGCCAGGCAGCATTGATCAGGCGCATCAGCCCGACGAGTACCTGGAGATGGCGCAAATAAATCCCGGCGTGGATCTGATCCGCCAGCTCATTCATCGTTTCTGTCTGAGCTGATATGATTGCAACATGAAAAAGGAAGCAAACAATTTCGTCGCCTGGTTCCGTCAGGCCTCGCCCTATATTCATGCACACCGGGGCAGCACCATGGTGCTGGCCTTCGGCGGGGAGGCGGTTCGGGACAAGAAATTTCCCAACCTGATTCACGACATCGCCCTGCTGCACAGCCTTGGCCTGCGTATCCTGCTGGTACACGGCACCCGCCCACAAATCGAGGAACGCCTCAAACTGCGCGGCGCCGACATGCAGGTAATCAACGGCATGCGGGTCACGGACGAACACGCCCTGCTGTGTGTAAAGGAGGCTGCCGGCACGGTGCGGGTCGAAATCGAGGCACAGCTGTCTACCGGGCTGGTGAACTCTCCCATGGCCGGCGCCCGGATCGAGGTGGATTCCGGCAACTTCGTTACCGCCAAGCCCCTGGGCATTATCGACGGCGTGGACTACCTGCATACCGGCGAGGTGCGCAAGATCAACACTGCGGCCATACGGCAGCGCCTGGATGCCGGAGCCATGGTGCTGATCTCCCCCCTGGGCTATTCTCCCACCGGCGAGGTATTCAACCTGAACGCCGCCGATGTTGCCGCCGCCATCGCTACGGAACTCAAGGCCGACAAGCTGATCTTTCTCACCGACAGCAAGCTCACCGACAGCCGGGGCAGGCTTATCGAATGCATGGTGCCCGCCGAGGCAAGCGCAATGCTGGCAAGGCGGAAATCCCTGAACGAGCAACTCAGGCGGGTATTGTCCAACGCGGCCCGGGCCTGCCGCTGTGGTGTGGGCAGAGCGCATATTCTGCCACGGCGGGTGGATGGCGTATTGCTCAGTGAACTCTTTACCCGTGATGGCAGCGGCACACTCATCACCCCCGAGCAGTGGGAAACCCTGCGCCCGGCAAACATAGACGATGTCAGCGGCATTATCGAGCTGATTCGCCCCCTGGAGGAAGCTGGCATTCTGGTACGCCGTTCCCGGGATTATCTGGAAACCGAGATCCACCGTTTCACCGTCATAGAACGCGATGCCGCTATCATCGGCTGCGCGGCACTGTACCCCTTTCAGAAAGAAAAGATGGGAGAGCTGGCCTGCCTGGTCATTCATCCGGACTATCGCAACAGCGGGCGGGGCGATCAGCTACTTGCATTTATTCAGCAACGGGCAAGGTCGTTGAACCTCGACCGGCTGTTCGTGCTCACCACGCGCACGGCACACTGGTTTCGGGAACGGGGATTTACCGCCGCCGACATCCATCGCCTTCCCGGCAGAAAGAAAGATCTGTACAACTGGCAGCGCAATTCCAGGATGTTGACCTACCGGTTGTAAGCAGATGAAGCTCCCTCTCGCCGCACTGGTGGTTTTCAACCTGCTTACCCTGGCTATCGCTCTGTACATGGGCTGGGATCCGGCCATGATTCTGTTTCTGTACTGGGCGGAAAACGTGGTCGTCGCCTTGTGGCAGCTTCCACGCTTCTTTCTGGCCGAGAACAAACGCCCGGATGGCGGCTACCAGGCCGCAAACCGCCTTTTCCTCTGCCTGTTTTTTCTGATCCACTACGGCATTTTCACCTTCGTGCATGGCGCCCTGGTATTCGAGCTGTTTCTCAACCGGGATCTCGACCTGGAAAACCTGCAGGCGCTGATCGCCCAGACCCCCGGCATTTACCTGGCTCTGGCCGCCTTGTTCCTCAGTCATGGTGCGCAGTTTTTTTCCGACCTTGGCAGGAATGCCGTCACCCGAACCAAGCTGCCCGAGGTGATGATGCAGCCCTACCAGCGCGTTGTAATCCTGCACCTGGTAGTACTCCTGAGCGGCCTGGCGCTGATGATTCTTCCCAACCCGGTCGTCAGCATCCTGCTTCTGGCTGGAATCAAAATCACCATGGATATCTATCTGGATCGAAAACAAATGAAAAAACAGGCAGCGGCGCATCATGTCACACGGCTCTGAATGTGATGAAAATCAACGATATTGACCGCCGCCTGTGCATCGCTCCCATGCTGGACTGGACCGACAGGTACTGCCGCTACTTCCATCGCCTGATCAGCCGCCGAACCCTGCTCTATACCGAGATGGTCACAACCGGCGCGCTGCTGCACAACGACCCAGGCCGCTTCCTCGATTTTTTTCCCTCCGAACACCCTTTGGCATTGCAACTGGGAGGCAGCAACCCGCAAGACCTGGCAACATGCTGCAAGATGGCCGAAGAATGGGGATATGATGAAATCAACCTGAACCTCGGCTGCCCTTCCGACCGGGTGCAATCCGGTATGTTCGGTGCCTGCCTGATGGCAAAACCGGCACTGGTTGCCGACTGCATCGCCGCCATGACAGAAGCCTGCAAGCTGCCCGTCACCGCAAAACACCGCATCGGTATTGATGAGCTGGACAGCTACGACTTGCTATGCCGGTTTGTGGATCAACTTGCCGCTGCGGGCTGCCGGACATTTATCGTACATGCGCGCAAAGCCTGGTTGCAGGGGCTCAGCCCAAAACAAAACCGCGACATCCCTCCCCTGCGCTACGAACTGGTGCATCAGCTGAAAGAAGACTTCCCTGATCTCGAAATCATCATCAATGGCGGCATCGTCAGTCTGGATCAGGCTGCGGCACAGCTGAAAGAAGTGGATGGCGTGATGATCGGCAGGGAAGCCTACCAGAATCCCTGGATACTGGCCCAGGCGGATCAGAAGCTGTTTGGCTCAGACTGGCATCCCGGCAGCCGTCACCAGATCATCGAGAATCTGCTGCCCCTGGTGGAACAGGAGTGCAGCCGGGGCGTCCCGCTCAAGCGCATCACCCGACATATCCTGGGGCTGTTTCACGGTCAGCCGGGAGCCAGAAAATGGCGCCGTTATCTATCAGAAAATGCGCACAAACCGGAGGCCGGGCCAAAAACCCTGCGAACCGCCATGGCGTTATTGCCGATTGCAGATTCTCATTGAATCTATATTAGAATGTGCTAACATACGCATATATGATCGTTTCAATGAGGAATTCAAGATGAATGTAGAACGCATGGTACTGGCCTTCGCCGGTTTTGCCATTTTACTGTCGCTGGCCCTGGGCTGGTCCGCCAGCCCGGTTTTTCACAATGAAAACTGGCTGTGGTTTACCGCCTTTGTCGGCGCCAATCTGTTTCAATCGGCCTTTACCGGCTTTTGCCCCCTGGCCATGATCCTGAAAAAGCTGGGCGTAAAACCTTGCGGAGTTTTCTGAGCCGGGCGTTTCCGCCCCTCTTCCGGCGAGAGGGGTTCATTCCACCATCTGCGCAAACAGATCATGGGCATCATTGCCCGTGATATCCACTTCTACAAAATCACCAGGCTCCAGCTCCCAGGCGCCCTGGATGATGACCTGGCCATCGATTTCCGGCGCATCTCCCGGCCCCCGGGCAATCACATGATCCGCATGCACTTCGTCCACCAGCACGATCATGGACTGGCCTAGCCGGGCTGCCAGTTTCTGTGTTGAAATGGCGGCCTGAACTTCCATGAATCTTTTCAGGCGCTGCTGCTTCACCGCCTCCGGCACCTGATCCGGCAAGGCGTTGGCTGCCGCACCTGCCACGGGTGAATAGGTGAAACAACCCACCCGATCCAGCCGGGCCTGGCGCAGAAAATCCAGCAGGATTTCAAAATCTTCATCCGTTTCACCTGGATAACCGACGATAAAGGTGGAGCGAATCACCAGTTCAGGACAATCCCTGCGCCACACAGCCAGCCTGTCCAGCACCTTCTCCGTAGCAGCAGGTCGTCCCATGGATGCAAGCACCCGCTCGCTGCCGTGCTGCAAGGGCATGTCCAGGTACGGCAGGATACCGCCTTCCGCCATTAGGGGAATTACCTGATCCACCTGGGGATAGGGATAGACATAGTGCAGGCGCACCCAGACGGGCAGCTCCCCCAAAGCCCTTGCCAGATTGGCAAGGCGGGTTTCCAGGGGTCTGCCAGCGACAAAATCCATGCGGTATTTCAGATCCACGCCGTAGGCGCTGGTATCCTGTGACACCACCAGCAGCTCACGCACCCCGGATTCCACCAGGCGTTCGGCCTCGGCCACCACTTCGCCCAGAGGACGGCTCACAAGATCCCCCCGCAGGGAAGGGATGATGCAGAACTTGCAGCGATGATTGCAGCCTTCAGAAATTTTCAGATAGGCATAATGCCTGGGGGTGAGTTTGACCCCCTGGGGTGGAATAAGGCTGCTCCAGGGATCATGGGGTGCCGGCAGAAACTCGTGTACCAGCGCCATGACTTCTTCATAGGCATGAGGCCCGGTAACGCCCAACACCCTGGGATACTTTCCACGGATTTCCTCTGCCCGCACCCCCAGGCAGCCGGTGACGATGACCTGGCCGTTGGCATCCAGGGCTTCGCCAATGGCTTCCAAAGATTCTTCTACCGCCGCATCAATAAAGCCACAGGTGTTGATGATAACCATCTGCGCATGGGCGTAATCTGAAACGAGCTCATAACCTTCGGCACGCAACTGGGTCAGAATCCGCTCGGAATCCACCAGGTTCTTGGGGCAGCCCAAACTGACGAAACCAATAGCAGGTGCAGATTTGCTCATCAGCAGAGCCTCATTCCCGCCGGGCGGACTTTCGCCCCTGCGCCGCACTGAGTATGCCCCGCAGGATCTTCAGTTCATCCAGATCCGGTTCGGCTCGGTAAAACAGCCGTTTCAGCCGCCGCATGAGTTTGTCCGATTTGCGCGGATCGAGAAAACCGATGTCTTCCAGCGCCTGCTCCAGATGCCGGAACAACCCCTGCATATCGCCGGCTTTGGCCAGATCACGATCTTCGGTGACAGGCTGCCGCCCCTGCTGTGACTGCATCATCAATTCATAACTGATCACCTGCACTGCCATCCCCAGATTCAGGGAGGAATAGTCCGGATTGGCGGGGATGTTCACCAGATAGTTGCACCGCTCCAGTTCAGCGTTGGTCAGACCTGTGCGTTCCCGGCCGAATACCAGCGCCACCTTGCCCGTGGCACTGCGCTGCATCACCAGTTCTGCACACTCACGGGGATTGAGTTGCGGCCAGCTGACCGAGCGCAGACGGGCGCTGGTGCCCACCACCAGCACACAATCTGCCACGGCCTCATCCAAACTGTGATGAATGCTGGCCTCGTGCAAAATATCATCTGCACCAGAAGCCCTGGCCATGGCTTCTTCTGTGGGAAACTGCTTCGGCTGCACCAGAGCCAGCTCCTCCAGGCACATGTTTTTCATCGCCCGGGCGACCGCGCCGATGTTGCCGCCGTGAGATGTTTCCACCAATACAATGCGTATGTTTTCCATGGCGGTAGAGTATAATAGCTAATTATTCTCAAGGCGCGGATTATCCTCAACAATCATGAACCCCATGACTACCATTGCCTCTCGCGCAGCCCGCGATGCAGGCAAATTGCTGCTCAACTACTTCAACCGCATGGATCAGGTCGAGGTGCAGGAGAAGCGGGCAAATGATTTCGTCACCGAAGTGGATCGCGCTTCCGAGCGGATCATTATCAATGCCATAAAAAAAGCCTATCCGGATCATGCGATTCTGGCAGAAGAAAGCGGCAGCCATGCCGGAAACGACTTCCTGTGGATCATCGACCCCCTGGATGGAACCACCAACTATCTGCATGGCTTTCCGCAGTTTTCCATTTCCATCGCCCTGCAATACTGCGGCCAGCTGGAAGCTGCTGTGGTCTATGATCCACTGCGGGACGAAACCTTCAGTGCGCACAAGGGCGGCGGCGCCTACCTGAACGACCATCGCATTCGGGTTTCCAAGCAAAAGGATTTGCATGGCGCATTATTGGGAACAGGCATTCCCTATCGTGACCAACAGCATGTGGATGCCTATTTCGGCATGATGAAGGCATTGATCAAAGATGCCGCCGGGGTGCGCCGCCCCGGATCTGCCGCCCTGGATTTTGCCTGGCTGGCGGCAGGCCGCACCGACGCCTTCTGGGAGCTGGGGCTGGCCCAGTGGGATTTTGCCGCAGGCGCCCTGCTGGTCAAGGAAGCCGGTGGCGTGGTCACCGATCTGAGTGGCGGCGACAAGCATTTTGAAACCGGCAACCTGGTTGCCGGAAACCTCAAGATACACCAGGAAATGCTGAAGGAAATCAGGCCATTCCTGTCAGATAAACTCAAGGCCTGAATGCAGCCCAGAGAAAACCAGCACCCTGAAAAATCCCCATATTTTCAACCATTTGAACCAATGCGCCTGGCATATTCACAATGTTCAGGATGCAGATAGCAACGGCCTTTCAGCCACTACAATAAAATTAAAGATTTCCTTGCGGCAGCCGAACCCTGTAATGACGCCAATCAATAAGGGTAATACGGATGCAACAACAACCCCAGGAACAGCAGCTTCAGGAAAGAGAACTGAGTTTTCTGCAAGACCTGACGGAAAAACTGGCAACGAGAGAGATCGACTTGCCGCCTTTTCCAGATATCTATGCGCGCATAATAAAAACCCTGCATGACCCGGATGTATCGCTGCAGGATGTCAGCCGCATCGTCATTGCAGCGCCGGATCTGTGCGTGCGTATCCTGCTGCTGGCAAACTCTGCATTGCTCAATCGTTCCGGAATGGAAGTAACCGATCTCGGCGTGGCCGTTTCCCGTCTGGGCCTGTCGGCAGTAAACAGCGCCACCGTCACCCTGGCGACCAAGGACGTGTTCAAGGCGCCGAAAGGATCCAGCCTGGAATACCTCCTCAACAAGACCCGCGTGGAATCCGTCAGGGTTGCCGCATACAGCTATCTGCTCTCCATCCGGGCGGGGCTGGCCGAAGAGAAACACAACGCCATGCTGGCCGGGCTGTTGCACAACATCGGCACATATTACATTCTGTCCCGGGCGACGGATTTCCCCGATCTGGTCTCCAAGGACATCATAAAAAACTGGGGGCCCAGCATTGGCCAGGCACTGGTGCAAAACTGGGGTTTTCCGGAAAGTATTTCCGCGGCCATCGAAAAACAGAACGAGATGGAGCTACCAGGGAACGAAGATGGCATAGAGCTGCGTGAAATACTGATTTGCGCAATCCTGCTGTCCCAGGCCGCAAACAACAATGCCGATACCGGGCTGGATTATGACCAGATACCCGCCTGCCAGATGCTGGATATCGATTCAGAAAATATTTCCCTTGTCATCGAAGACTACAAGGAAGAGGTGCTTTCCTTCGTTTCCGCCCTGAAGTAGGAAAACCGTTTATTGAGGATCGATATCTCTATGTGGCCGTCTCTGCCAGATTACCTTGCTGCCGGGATCTGCGCCTCTGAACAAATTTTTCGTGCAGTTCCAGCAGCGACGGCACCAGCAGCAATACCAGGAAGGTGGAAAATGCCAGCCCGAAGGAAATCGATACCGCCATGGGAATCAGGAACTGCGCCTGCAGGGAAGTCTCGAACAACAATGGCGTCAGCCCGGCGATGGTGGTCAGAGAGGTGAGCAGAACTGCACGCAAACGCTGGCAGGCCGCCTCTGCAATGGCTTCACTCACTTCCATGCCCTTTTCACGCAACTGCTTGTAGAACATCACCAGGATGATGGAATTGTTCACCACGATGCCGGACAGACCAAAAATACCGAACATGGAAAGAATCGTCAGTTCAATACCCATGGCCCAATGCCCCACAATGGCGCCAACAACCCCGAAGGGAATGATGCTCATCACCACCAGCGGCCAGCCATAGGAACCGAACACCCAGGCCAGCAC
>JAJRUY010000294.1 GCA_024277555.1 Gammaproteobacteria bacterium
GCCCACCCACAATTAACAAAATATTTTTGGGCTTTCAAGATCACAAAATTCAACAATAAATCTCAGGTACTGGGGATGCGCAACACCTGACCAACACGAATTCGATCACTGGTAATGCGATTTTCACTGCGCAATGCAGTAATGCTTACTTTGTAACGGCTGGCTATGGTTGACAATGTATCCCCACGGCGTATGACATAGCGGGCTGCAGATGACTTCTGGTTTTTTTGTTGTTTTTTCATTGCAAGACGGGTACCCAGGGGAGGCTCGTTGTGGAAGTATTCCCTGATGCCCTTGAAAACGGCCCTGGCCACCTTCCGCTGATAGGAAGCGCTCACCAGCTTGCGCTCTTCTGAAGGGTTGGAAATAAACCCGGTCTCCACCAGCATGGAAGGAATATCCGGAGATTTGAGCACCATGAAACCGGCATTCTGCACCTTGTTGCCATGGAGCGTGCCGATTCTTCCCATTTCCTTGTGAACGGTGCGCGCCGCACGCATGCTCGCTGCCAGAGTTCCCGTTTGCGCCAAGTCGAGCAGCACGGATGCCAGCACATCATCCTTTCCATCCAGGCTGACCCCCCCAACCAGATCTGCTGCATTTTCCTTTGCCGCCAGCCAGCGGGCCGCTTCGCTGGAGGCGCCGCGGTTGGAAAGTATGAATACCGATGCTCCTTTCGCCTTCTTGTTACGGAATGCATCCGCGTGGATGGAGACAAAGAAATCGGCATGTTCACGCCGGGCAATTTTCATGCGCTTGCGCAAGTCAACATAGTAATCACCCGTACGCGTCAGCACCGCACGCATGCCGGGTTCTGCATCAATCAGTTTTTTCAGCTTGCGCGCAATTGCCAGGGTTATTATTTTTTCCTTTGTTTTTAATGCGCTGCCCAGTGCGCCCGGGTCTTCGCCACCATGTCCGGCATCAATGGCGATCACTACATCCCTGGCACCTCGCGGGTTCTTATTCTTCTTTACCTTTTGCACCACTGCGGCACTGCCTTTTCGGTCATAGAGATCAATCACCAGGCGGTGCCCATATTGCCCGCTGGGCCTCAGCATGAAGCTACGGGGGCGCACCGCCTGTGTCAGATCCAGAACAACGCGCAACTTGCCATCCGGCCGCGACGCATAACGCAGAGTAGAAATATGCCTGTTCTTGAACTGGTCGGCTTTCAGCTTGGTCTTGAGATCAGATTTCTCAAAATCGATAACCAGCCGGTGAGGATCCTGCAGGGAAAAGAGGCGGTGCTGAACCTGTTTGCTGACATCAAACACCAGCCGGGTATGATCCGGGGCGCTCCACATGCGCACCCCGTGAATGCTGGCATCCGCCATCGTCATGGCAGGCAGCATCAGACAGAATAGGCACAGAAAAAAAACGATTTTTTTCACGCGATGAGTGTTCATAGCCCCATAAAATCACAAATAGAAAACGCCCCTTTTTGTGAAAATAGCACAAGAGAACAATTTTTTCCAGAAATTACGGTAGGATAAGAACTTTACCTAAGACTCAGCTTCAGATAAGAGTACAGCGCAATTCGCCACCAGTTGCGCGCAGTCCGCTGTATTGCAGTGCAGTTCTATACTGCGTCCATGCATGCGGTGATGCAGGATCAGATGAAGATCCGGTTCCGGCAACCAGCCGCTGCCTTTTTCCGGCCATTCAACCAGCACCTGATGATTGCTGCTGAAAATTTCTCTGCCTCCAAGAAATTCCAGCTCTTCGGGATCGGAAAGGCGATACAGATCCAGGTGATAGACAATCTGCTCCCCCAGGGGATAAGGCTCTACCAGGGTATAGGTTGGGCTGCGCACGGCTCCCCTGTAACCTAGCCCCCGCAGAAAACCCCTCACCAGGGTGGTTTTACCGGCCCCCAGATCCCCTTCCAGGAAAACCAGCAGGGGCTTGCCGGCAAAGGCCTCTGCCAGACAGCAACCCAGCAACATCTGCTGCTGCTCAGAAGCGCAGTATATATTCCGCTTATTCATTGCCGGGGTTCACCAAACGCCTGATATGCGACATAAGATCACTGGCCAGCAGGCCGCGCTCACCGGCTCGCGCCGCCCTGTCGGCTGCAGCCGCATGCAAGCATACTCCCAGCTCGGCGGCAGCGGGCAAGTTCCACCCCTGGGCAATAAAGCCTGCAATCACTCCGGTGAGTACGTCCCCCATGCCACCGCTGGCCATTCCGGGATTACCATCGGAGCAAACAGCCGCAGGGCTGTCACCACTGTGGATCAGGGTTCCGGCACCCTTTAACACGGCCACGCCACCATAGCGCCGCTGCAGTTGTTCGACGGCGGCGAAGCGATTTGCATGAATTATTTCCGTGCTGCATCCCAGCAGCCTGGCGGCCTCTCCCGGGTGGGGCGTGAGCACCCGGTTGTTCCCGCATCCGGGGGATTGGGCCAGCAGATTCAAGGCATCTGCATCCACCACCAGGGGCAATTCCGTGTTCATCAGTTGTTGCCACAAAAACCTGCCCCAGTCGGATGCTCCCATCCCGGGACCCAAAGCCACTACTGTGGCTTTTTCCAGCAATGCCGGCAGCTGCGCCGGCTCGCGCAGCCCATGAACCATGATCTCCGGTCGCGCCGCCAACACTGCAGCTGTATGCTCAGCCCGAGTAGCGAGGCTGACCAACCCGGCGCCAGTGCGCAATGCCGCTTCTGCGCACAGGCGGGCTGCCCCCCCCAAACCAAGATCACCCCCTACAACCAGCACATGCCCGTACATGCCTTTATGGGCAGTGCGTACACGCGGCTGCAGGTGCTGCCGTTGGCTGAACCAGTCCAGTCTTTTGGCGGAAGGCAGCTGGCTGGCATACAGCTGTGGAGGCACGCCCAGAGCATCAAACTGTATGGCACCACAATATGCCGGGCCATCCCCGGTAAACATGCCTCTTTTAAGACCGATAAAGGTGATGCTTGCATCCGCCTGCACTGCTGTACCCAGCACCTTGCCGGTATCCGCCTGCAGCCCGGAAGGAATATCCAGTGCCAGCACCGGCACGGGCAAGGCATTCACTGCCGCAAATGCCTGCGCCCATTTTCCTTCCACCTCGCGCTCCAGACCGGTGCCGAGAGCAGCATCCACAATCAGATCCACATCCCGGGGCAGCTCGCCTGTGAAGGGCTGCCATGCGCCGGAAAGAGCGTCATAGCGCAATGCATTGGCCAGCGCATCACCGGCAAGCCGCTGCCGCTCACCCAACTGCAATACCTGCACTTCCAGCCCGGCCTGCAGTGCCAGCCGCGCCACCACAAACCCGTCACCGGCATTATTTCCCGTACCAGTGAGCACAAGGATATTCCCGGCTTCTGGCCAGTTCCGACGCAGCAAATCAAACGCCGCCTGCCCCGCCCGCACCATCAGCTCATCTGTGGAAATGCCGTGGCATTCGGTCGCAAGACGATCCATCTCGCGCACCTGTTGCGCCAGGTACAGGGCAGTTGGCAGTTGCAGTTTCCCGGGAATGGAACGATAGTGATTCATAGGTGGAGACGGGCAAATGGAATTGTTTTATTCTACCGCCATGTCTCATCTGGATGCCAAAGAACTTGCCGCCCTTGCCATCAGAATCAAGGGCTGGGCATCGAAGCTGGGATTCCAGCAAACCGGCATTGCCGATACTGACCTGCAGCTGGCCGCTGAGCGCCTGGAAAAATCCGTGGCGGAAGGACGGCTCGCCGATATGGACTACATGTGGCGGCACGGCAGCAAGCGCTTTCGGCCCGATGAACTGGTGCCGGGCACCTGCCGCATCATCTCTGTGCGCATGGATTATCTGCCACCAGACGATGATGCCAAGACCGTCCAGCAAAATCCTGCCAGCGCCTTTATCTCACGCTATGCCCTGGGACGGGACTACCACAAGCTGATGCGCAAACGCCTGCAAAAGCTGGCGGCACATATTCACGAAGACATTGGCGAGTTTGGCTACCGGGTATTTGTCGATTCCGCACCGGTGCTGGAAAAACCCCTGGCAGTAAAGGCCGGCCTGGGGTGGATGGGCAAGCACACCAACATCATTAATCGCCATGCCGGTTCCTGGTTTTTTCTCGGAGAACTGTACACCGACCTGCCGTTGCCGCCAGATCAACCCGTACCTGCACACTGCGGCAGTTGCAGCGCCTGCATCGATATTTGTCCGACCCGGGCCATTGTCGCTCCCTATCAGCTCGATGCCAGGCTCTGCATTTCCTATCTGACCATCGAGCTGTCCGGATCTATTCCCGAGCAGCTGCGCCCGTTGATGGGCAATCACATCTACGGTTGTGATGATTGCATGATGGTCTGTCCCTGGAACCGCTTTGCCACTCCCACTCCGGAGACAGACTTTTTGCCCCGTCAGGGGCTGGATCAGGCCAGTCTGCTGGAACTGTTCTCCTGGGATGAAAGCAGCTTTTTGAAACGCACGGAAGGATCCCCCATACGCCGCATCGGCCATGAGCGCTGGCAGCGCAATATCTCTGTGGCCCTGGGCAACA
>JAJRUY010000295.1 GCA_024277555.1 Gammaproteobacteria bacterium
ATAGGATTCGGTATCGATGCCCACCTCCCGCTGGGCAACAATACAGCCCTGGTGCTGGTGCAGGAATTCGATGGGATCCTCGATACAAATGATATGGCCATCGCTGTGCTTGTTGCGATAATCCAGCATGGCGGCCAGGGAAGTGGATTTACCGGTTCCTGTGGCACCAACGAAAATGATCAACCCCCGCTTGACCATCGCCAGCTGCTTGATGACCGACGGCAGCTTGAGTTCTTCAAAACTCGGAATACTGGTCTCTATACGGCGCAGCACCATGGCCACCGCATCCCGCTGAATAAAGGCGCTGACACGAAAACGGCCGATATTCGCCGCACTGACGCCAAAATTACATTCCTTGGTATGCCGAAACTCCTCCCGCTGCTCGGGACTCATCAGGCCATAGGCCAGCTCCCGGGTCTGGTCGGCTGTCAGAGCAGTTTTTGCTATGGGTTTGACATGCCCATCCACCTTGATGCAGGGGGGGCGTCCCACGGTAACAAACAAATCGGACGCTTTCTTGTCCGACATCAATCGGAGTATATCGTTAAATTCCATCAACAAACCTCAAACAAATATTCAGACAGGGCGGGGCATGAAAACAAAAAAAGCTTGCTCGTCATCCCGGCGCTGGCAAAATCCATGGAGGGAGCACACTCCTGGATCCCGGCATGCACCGGGATGACAGCTTAACCCGCATGCTTCACCAGATAGAGTAGCTGGCACAAAATGCACCCGAGAAAAAACTAGGCAAGCCATTGATCCATAGTTAAAAATTCCTGCTTTTCGAGCGGCCTGGTGAAATAATATGCGGGTTAAGCCTTGCATCAGCATCAAACGAAAGCTTCCTTGCTCTGCGCCCGCGCCCGGGCATCCTGGCGGGTAATCAAACCTTTTTGCAGCAACTCCTTGAGGTGCTGATCCAGGGTCTGCATGCCCACCGCCTGGCCGGTCTGGATGGAGGAATACATCTGCGCCACCTTGTCCTCACGAATCAGGTTACGGATGGCTGGCGTACCAATCATGATTTCCCAGGCCGCGGTGCGTCCGCCACCAACCTTTTTCAACAAAGTCTGAGCGATAACCGCCCGCAAAGACTCGGAAAGCATGGAGCGCACCATGGATTTCTCGCCAGCGGGGAAAACATCCACAATCCGGTCGATGGTCTTGGCCGCAGAACTGGTATGCAGGGTGCCAAACACCAGATGACCGGTTTCCGCTGCAGTCAACGCAAGGCGAATGGTTTCCAGATCCCGCAGCTCACCCACCAGGATGATATCCGGGTCTTCCCGCAGGGCAGAGCGCAATGCTTCGGAAAACCCCAGGGTATCGCGGTGCACTTCCCGCTGGTTGATCAGGCATTTCTTGCTCTGATGCACAAATTCAATCGGATCTTCAATGGTCAGGACATGGCCATATTCATTGTCATTGATGTAATCAATCATGGCCGCCAGGGTGGTGGACTTGCCCGAACCCGTAGGCCCGGTGACCAACACGATTCCCCGGGGATTCTCACAAATGGTCTTGAAGGTCTGTGGACAATTCAAATCATCCAGCGTCAACACCTTGGATGGAATGGTACGGAATACCGCTGCCGCGCCCCGATCCTGATTGAAGGCATTGACCCGGAACCGCGCCAGCCCGGGAATTTCAAACGAGAAATCCACTTCCAGAAACTCTTCATAGTCCCTGCGCTGCTTGTCGTTCATGATGTCGTACACCAGGCTGTGTACGTTTTTATGATCCAGAGCAGGCACATTCACCCGCCGGATATCGCCATCAACACGGATCATGGGCGGCAAACCTGCCGACAAATGCAAATCCGATGCGTTGTGCTTAACGCTGAAAGCAAGTAGTTCTGTAATATCCATGAAAACCCTCTGTATTTCCGGTATGAGACCCGCCCCTGCCAGCCCAGGTTACCCGCCTGCGCAGCCCGACACCGCCCCCTTGTTGTTCGATGCAATTCGAATGCCCTTATAATAGTACAGACGAAAACAAATCCATAAGGTATTTTTCATGTTGGCGCCAGCACTTACACCAAATCATCGGCCATGAGCAGACTGCAACAAAGATTATCACAGGTGCAAGAGCAGATACGCAGCTTTGCCGTATCTTGTGACAGAGATCCAACCGAAATCCGGCTCATCGCCGTAAGCAAAACCCGCCCGGCCAGCGATATCCGCAAGGCACGGGAAGCCGGGCAAAGCGCCTTTGCCGAAAACTATCTGCAAGACGCCATGCAGAAGATTCCTGCATTGCAGGACTGTGGCATTGAATGGCATTTCATCGGGCGCATTCAATCCAATAAAACCCGCATTATTGCGGAAAATTTCTCCTGGGTGCATACCCTGGCCAATTTCAAACATGCCCGGCGTCTACACCAGCAGCGCCCGGAAACTCTCCCCCCCCTGAATGTATGCATACAGCTGAATCTGACCGGCGAACAGAGCAAAGCGGGCATTTTAGAAACACAACTGCTTCCCTTGCTTGAAAAACTGACCGACCTGCCCCACTTACGGTTGCGTGGGCTGATGACCATGCCCCCTGCCACGGCATCCGCCACACAACAGCACCAGGTGTTTGCGCAGCTGAAGCGGCTGCGGGATGACATGAACCAGCAAGGCTATACGCTGGATACCCTTTCCATGGGCATGTCGGGAGATATGCAGGCAGCCATCTGTGAAGGCGCTACAATGGTACGCATTGGCACAGCAATTTTTGGATCGAGAACATGAATACGAAAACCCTGGCTTTTATTGGCGGCGGCAACATGGCCAGCGCCCTGATCAACGGCCTGATCGAAGATGGCATACCTCCACAAAATATCCTGGTTGCCGAGCCGGATGAAAAGCGCAGGGAACAGCTGGCGGCGCGCTTTGGCGTCCGCACCGTGGACGACAACAACAATGCCGCTGCCCAGGCGGATATTCTGGTTCTGGCAGTCAAACCCCAGGTGCTGAAAGAGGTTGCCACCACTCTGGCTCCTGCGCTGATTCAAAATAAACCACTATGCCTGTCCATCGCCGCCGGCATTCGCCATGCAAGCCTGCAACGCTGGCTTGGCGAAGGTATTCCCGTGGTGCGCGTGATGCCCAACACGCCAGCCATGCTCAAAGCTGGCGCCAGCGGACTGTATGCACCAGACGGTGTAAGCGAGACTCAACGCAGCGAAGCCGAGCATATCATTCGCGCTACCGGTATCGCAGTCTGGCTGGATGACGAAAACCAGATGGACGCACTGACTGCTGTCTCTGGCAGTGGGCCGGCCTATTTTTTCCTGTTCATGGAAGCCATGGAAAACAGCGCCCGCAAGCTTGGCCTGCCGGAAAAAACCGCACACCTGCTGGTTTTGCAAACTGCCCTGGGGGCTGCACGCATGGCAATGGAAAGCGCCAGTGACCTGCAAGAACTGCGCAACAGCGTCACCTCTCCCGGGGGCACCACGGAAAAGGCGCTTGCTGTGTTTCAGGAACACAAGCTGGAACAACTGGTCGAAACAGCCATGACGGCGGCTCGGGATCGATCCATTGCATTGTCAGAATCACTGGGAGCAGACTGATGGGAGCAGACTACGCCACCAATCCACTGATCTTTATTCTGCAGTTCCTGTTTGGCGTCTACATCCTGATCGTACTGCTGCGCTTCTTCCTGCAACTGACCCGGGCAGATTTCTACAACCCGCTTTCCCAGTTCATCGTCAAGGTCACATCACCCGTGCTCGTACCCCTGCGGCGCATCATCCCCAGCATGGGCGGCATGGACATCCCCGCCCTGGCTCTGGCCTGGGCATTGAAGGCACTGGAGCTGTTCCTGGTTGTGCTGATTTCCACCGGCGCCCTCGCCCCGGGCCTGGCCATCTTTGGCGCCATCCCCGGCCTTATAGAGCTGTGCATCAACATCTTCCTGTATGCCATCATCATCCAGGCCATCCTCAGCTGGGTCAGCCCCGGCGCCTATAATCCAGCGGCTGCCCTGCTCCATACCCTGACCGCCCCGGTGCTGCGCCCTGTGCAGCGCCTCATCCCCCCCATCAGCGGCATCGACCTGTCGCCTATGGCCGCCATTGTGGGGCTGATCGTGCTGAAAATGCTGATAATTCCTCCTCTGAATCAACTGGTTGCCGCGCTGGTATCATAGTCTGAACGCGAGCAATTCTGATGTTGAAATACATGCTGGACACCAACATCGTTATTTACACAATCAAGAACCGCCCTCCGGAAGTTCGAGCCGCTCCAACCCTACACCCGCCACAAATTACATGTAGAATAGCGCCACCAGCTACAATCTAATGCCACCAACCACCCAGATGAAAGAAACCCAGCCAGTCCCCGTCTATCCCGTACAGTATATCCCCAACACCGAGGATGAAATCAGCCTGGTGGATATCTGGATGACATTTCGAAAGCATCGCAAATTGTTTTTGAAGGTCGCCATCGGTGTGGCGATCCTGGGGCTGCTCATTGCATTGTTCATGCCCAAATCATATGACCTGCGCACATCCATAGAAATCGGCACCGCCGTCCGCGGCGACAGTCCAACACCCATCGAAGCCCCGGAAACCGTCAAGGCAAAGCTGGAAAACTCGCTCATCCCCATGGTGATACACCAGCTGCACAAAAAGGAAGAAGAAATCGAAGACTACAAGATCAGCACCAGCATCCCCAAAAAAAGCTCCCTTATCGTGCTGACCAGCAAGACATCTGTCGACATGGCAGAGCAATACAAGAATTTGCATAACCTGGTAGTCACCGCCCTGACCCGGGATCACTCCAGAATCATCAATGTGCTGAAAAAGAACCTGCAAACCGAGCTGGCGCTGGCGCGCATCGTGCTGGACGAGATGATTGACCCGGCCACCCTGGCAGCGTTGATCAAAGAGCAGGAAAAAACCCTGACAGAAGCAAAGGCGAATCTAAGCGCACTCAGCGACCCGGAAATATTCGGCGTACAAACCAAGGCCGCAGAAAACAATATTCAAAGTGAAAAAAACAAACTCGCCTCCTTTAAGGATCAGGCGACTATCCTGAACCAAAAACTCAAGAAAACCGAAACCAACCAGGATCTAATCAAAGAACAGATCCAGGAGCTTGAAGTACAGATCAAGGAGTCCATAAGCCTGCAGAAGAATGCCGCCCAGGACGTAAAAACCGAAACCCAGGCCATGGCGCAACTCATGATCGACAGTGAAATTCAGCAGAACAGAAAATGGCTGTCACAACTGAAAGAGCGCCTGTTCATTACCCTGGAAAACGACAAGGCTGCAATCCATAAATCACTGGAAGACAACAAGCGCGCCCAAGAGCTGCAACAGGAACGCATTGCCGAGGCGAAAGCCGGGCTCAAGGAACTTGCAGGCAGCAACCTGCTGGAACAAAGCAAACTCAAGGCCATCATCGCCGAAAGTGAAGCAACCATCAAAAAGTTGGCCAATGATCAGAAACGCAGCATCGCCACCCAGCAGGAAAGCATTGGTGAACTACAAGGGAAGCTGGACAACTTTGTGGAAACCCGCGCAGTAGTAGAGCCACTGCTTTCCACCAAACCGACATCCACCCCCAAGCGCGTCATTCTGCTAATTGCAATATTTCTCGGCATAATACTGGGCGTCATGGCAGTGTTCTTTGCCGAATTGCGGGAAAAGGTGCGCAAGAATATCCTTGAAAACAATACTTCAGAAGCAGCGTGATGGATTCCGGGCAACAACAATGGGGACGGGAGCTGGACTCCAGGAAGATGCCGGATCAGAAATAGGCATCAATACGCTTTCTTGTCCACAAACCCCTTGAACACGGTCATCACAATGATCTTCAGATCCAGCCACAATGACCAGTTCTCAATATAATAAAGGTCATACTCCACCCGCTTTTCCATCTTGTCCAAGGTATCCGTCTCTCCTCGCCAGCCATTGATTTGCGCCCAGCCAGTGATTCCCGGTTTTACCCGGTGACGCTGCATATAGGCCTCCACCTGATCCTTGTATAACTCGTTGTGCGCCAGTGCATGAGGGCGGGGGCCCACGATAGACATACGCCCCTGGAGCACATTGAAAAACTGCGGCAGCTCATCCAGACTGGTGCGCCGCAGAAAGGCGCCGAAGCGCGTTACCCTGGAATCGCCCTTCGTTGCCTGGGTCACCTGCCCTTCCTGTTCCTGATGTATCTTCATGGTGCGGAACTTGTAAACCTTGATCGGCCTGCCATCCCAGCCATGACGTTTTTGCTTGAACAGAACCGGGCCGGGTGAACTAAACTTCACCCCCACCGCAATCAAAACCATCAAGGGACTAACCAACACCAGGATCAACGCCGCCAGAACCCGATCCTCCACAGCTTTCAATACACGGTTTACTCCCTGCATGGGCGAGGAGCGAAGATCCAGCACCGGAACCCCGGCAACCTCTGTAACCGAATGATTCAGCAGGTGAAACCCGAAAATATCCGGCACCAGACGAACATTTACCGTACTGTGGCGAAGCATTTGCAACACCTCGCGCATGCGTTCTTCCGCCCGCAAGGGCAACGCCAGCCATATTTCGTCGATATGTTTTTTCTCTGCCTCCA
>JAJRUY010000296.1 GCA_024277555.1 Gammaproteobacteria bacterium
AAATCTGCCAGATCCTGGCGATAGGCGTCTATAGTGCGAGGCGACAGTCGCCTTTCCAGGGCAAGGTGTTGCAGGAATTTTTCCACCAATGGATCTCTGGTGGTGCTTGTGTTCATGGCGCCTTGCGGGCATCCATGGCTTGCAGGCTGAGGCTGACCAGCTCTCCCAGGCGCACCAGGAAATCCACGCTTTTGCCGGAATGGAAGCGTTCTCTATCCTGGCTGCCGATGGCCAGAACGCCGGAGAGATGGCTGGTACGAATGGGGACGAGGGCGGCGGAACCTTCCTCCCCGGCCTGTTCGCCAAAAAGGGTTTTGAGCTTGTCCCCCTTGAGGGGGCCGCAGGTAGGTTTGTCGGTGTCCATAAAGGTGTGGAACAGGGCCAGGCCGGATTCAGTTACCTGGGCCTCTTCCAGCTCGCGGGTGGAAAATAGCTTGAGTTCCACCGCGTCGGCGTTGAAGCGCTCGCGTAGTTCGTCCTGCAAGGTGGCGAGGATGTCTTCGCGGGTTTCGGCCTCGATCAGGTTCAGGGTCAGCCGGTGCAGGCGCTGGTTGAGCTGTTCGTTGTCACGGGCGACTGTGACCAGTTCCTGAAGCTGCTTTTGGTAGGCTTCTGCCTTGTCCTGGAGCATGCGTATCTTGTGCTCAAGCAAAGACACGGCACCGCCGGTTTTGTGCGGCACACGCAGGTCATTGAGTACATCGGTGTGACGAATAAAGAAACTGGGGTGATAAAGCAGATAGTCACAGATCTGCTGTTCAAAGTCCTGGTCGATATGGCTGCTCATAAATCTATCGTTCCTTCAAAAACCTTTGTTGCCGGGCCGCTCATCCATACCGGAGATTGCCCGCCTGCCCAGCTTACCACAAGATCGCCGCCGCGAAGATGCACCTTTACCTGTTCTTCGAGCAGGCCGCGTAGCCGTCCGGCAACCACTGCCGCGCAAGCACCGCTGCCGCAGGCCAGGGTTTCTCCTGCACCGCGCTCGAATACCCGCAGGTCGATTTCCGAAGGTGAGTGTATGGCCATGAAGCCCACATTTACATGCCGGGGAAAGCGCTCATGCCGTTCCAGGTCAGCCCCCAGGGTTGCTACCGGAGCCTGTTTTACATCATCGACCACCAGCACTGCATGGGGATTGCCCATGGACACGGCGCTGATTTCCTGCTGTTCCTCGTTTACCAGTATGTCATATACCGCATGTTGCTGTTCTGCAGTGAAGGGGATTGCCCGGGGCTGTAGTTCGGGGGTGCCCATATTCACCTGCACCATTCCGTCTTCCTGTAAATACAGCAAGATGTTACCACCAGCCGTGCCTACCCGGATCGCATCCTTGCTGCTCAGACCCTGATCCCTGATAAAACGGGCGAAGCAACGGGCGCCGTTGCCGCATTGCTCCACTTCCGAACCATCGGCATTGAAGATACGGTAGTAAAAATCAGTATTTTCCGACCGGGGAGGCTCCACCAGCAGGATTTGGTCGCAGCCCACGCCAAAGCGCCGGTCGGCGAGGAAGCGCAACTGTTGTTCATTCAGCTCGAGCTTCTGGTTGATGGCATCAAACACAACAAAATCATTGCCCAAGCCGTGCATTTTGGTGAATTGCAGCTGCATGATTTTCAGCCCAGGCGCCCCTGAACCGCCAGATGCCGGTCGCTGACGTGGCTGACTTCCAGCCCCTGCAAATCGGCTGCCGCCAGTTGTGCCTGGATTTCATTCAGCGTATAGGCGGCATACAGGGAGGCCTCAAAATCCCGGCGCAGCACATCCGGGGCATCGCTGGCGTATTCCCTGACCAGTGCATCCACCTGTTGCGGGGATTCGGGGCGCAGCAGATCCATCACCAACACCGTGGCGCCGGGGCGGGCGCTGTTGCTGATGGTGCGCCACAGATCCAGGGGATCGTGCAGATGATGCAGCAGGCTGTTGGACAGCAGGGCATGGTATTGTTTTTTCAGATCGGTGGCGGGCAGGTACTGGCAATGCAGCTGGATGCGCTGCTCCAGGCCGCTAGTGTTTATGGCAGTTTGAGCCAGATCCAGCATCGCCTGTGCGCCATCCAGGGCATCGATGCGAGCCTGGGGATAGCGCCGGGCAAAACGGATGGGAATGTCTGCCGGGCCGCAGCCCAGATCCAGTGCCTCGCCGTCGAACTCCCCGGAATACAGTGTTTCGAACAGTTCAATGAACAAGTTGTTGGATGCAGAAAAATCGGCTTCAGCGTAGGCCAGCGTCTGATCCGCTTCATCCATCAATTCTTCGGACTCGGGGATGCGTTTCATGGGATCAGATGCTCTCCGCGATACAGCTCGGCTAGGGTTTCCCGCTCTCGAACCAGGTGCATCTGTGCGCCATCCACCATCACCTCGGGCGGCCGGGGGCGGCTGTTGTAATTGGAGGCCATGGTAAAACCATAGGCGCCAGCGGAGCGCACCGCCAGCAGGTCGCCGGGATTCAGGCTCAGTGCCCGATCCTTGCCAAGAAAGTCGCCGGTCTCACACACCGGGCCGACGATGTCGTAACGTCCTTCCCGGCCCTGGGTGTTGCTGTCTACAGGAATAATTTCCTGCCAGCTCTGGTACAGGGCCGGGCGGATCAGATCATTCATGGCCGCATCCACGATGGCAAAATCCTTTTCTTGCGTGGGCTTGAGATATTCTACCCGCGTCAGCAGAACGCCCGCATTGGCGGCAATGGCGCGCCCCGGCTCCATGAAGATCTCATAGGGCTTGCCCTGCAGGCGGCTGGAAAGCGCCTGGGCGTATTCCGCTGGTGAAGGTGGGGTTTCGTCCTTGTAGGGCACGCCCAGGCCGCCGCCGATATCCAGATGGTCGATGGTGATACTCAGCTTGGCCAGTCTGTCTACCAGCAGCAATATCCGGTCCAGGGCATCCAGAAACGGCGATAGCTCGGTGAGCTGGGAGCCGATATGGCAGTCGATGCCGGAGATCTTCAGCCCCGGTAGCTGCGCGGCTTTTTGGTACAGCTCCACTGCCGTATCGACGGGGACACCAAACTTGTTTTCCTTCAGGCCGGTGGAAATATAGGGATGGGTCAGGGCATCCACATCCGGGTTTACGCGCAGGGCGACGGGGGCTTCCACGCCCATGCCTGTGGCGACTTGGGAGAGGCGCTCCAGCTCCGGTTCGGATTCGACGTTGAAGCAGCGAATGCCCAGCTCCAGGGCATGGCGCATCTCATCGGCGCGCTTGCCCACGCCGGAGAAAACCGTCTTGGCGGCTTGTCCGCCTGCCTTGATTACCCGCTCCAGCTCGCCCACAGAGACGATATCGAAACCCGAACCCAGGCGCGCCAGAATGTCCAGCAGCGCCAGGTTGGAATTGGCCTTTACCGCATAGCACACCAGATGCGGGTGATCGCTGAAGGCTTTGTCAAAGGCATGCCAGTGGCGCTCCAGGGTGGCGCGGGAATACACATAGCAGGGTGTGCCATGGGC
>JAJRUY010000297.1 GCA_024277555.1 Gammaproteobacteria bacterium
GCTCATGAAGAAGGGCTTGGCTGCCAGAATAGGGGCGCTTGCCGTAAGGCTCTCTCCCAGCTCCTTGCGCGCCCTGGCCGCAGCCTTGCCACCGGCAAGTATGACATCAACACGGCCATACCAGTCCTTTTCCACGCGATAGATATACATGCGGAAGGTGGCCCTGGAAACCGGATCCACCGGCAGCAATGGAGGGTGCGGATAACGCTCATCCAGGTATTCAAGGATAATGCGTGAATCGAACAGCACCAGCTCACGATCAACCAGGGTCGGCGCCGTGCCGTAGGGATTTAGATCCATTACGTCTTCGGGAAGGTTGAGAGGATCAACTTCCACGATATCCACGGCTACATGCTTCTCCGCCAACACCAGGCGCACACGGTGACTGTGCAAATCTGCGGGATCGGAAAAAAGGGTCATGATTGATCTTCTTGTTGCCACTGGCACCTACCTAAGATTTGATTTGCGGCTGAATCGGCTTCATCGGATCAGACCGAAAGAGAAGGCCGGGGCTTTCTCCGCCATGAATACAGACGCTGAAAAGGCGCACAGTATAGCAGACTGTGCGCCTTTTCAGGCTGTGCATCAACTCACTTCAAGAATCAATGCACGTCTTTCCAAAACTCCTTCTTGAGCATGATGGCCACTACAAAGAATACCAGCAGGAACAGCATCACCCAGATACCGAGGCGTTGGCGCTCCAGCTTGTTGGGTTCCGCCACATGGGTCATGAAGTTGGTGATATCAAGAGCCATCTGGTCGTACTCCTGCACAGACATGCGTCCGGGCTTCACCAGATTGAGCGCGGCAACATGCTTGTTGCCATGCGCGTCCGTCTCGATGGTCGCTTCCTGTACGCCCTGCAACTCCATCAACACATGCGGCATGCCCACGTTGGGGAATATCACATTGTTAACCCCAAAAGGACGGCTTTCGTCTGCATAGAAGCCCTTGAGATAGGTGTAGATCCAGTCTGGGCCATTTCTTCTCAACCTGGCGGTGAGGGTCAGATCAGGAGGAGCGACACCAAACCATTCGGCAGCATCAAGAGCGGGCATGCTGGTCTTCATCTGCGAGCCGATCTTGTAGTTGCCAAAAATCAGGTTTTTCTCGATCTGCTCTTTGCTCAGGCCAAAGTCCTGCATGCGCTCGTAGCGGAAATACTGCAGGGAATGACAGCCCTGACAATAGTTCACGAAGTACTTCGCACCCCGTTGCAAGGATGCATGATCGGTCGGATCAATATCAGCAGACTCCAGCACGACGTTACCACCAGCAGCAAAGCCGGTTAACGGCAGCAAGGCCAGGGAAAGGATTGCAATCAATTTTTTCATTTGGTCACCCTCTCTGGTACTGGCTTGGTCTTGTCTATCTTGCTGTAGAATGGCATTGCCAGAAAGAACACGAAGTACAGTATGGTGCAAATCTGCGACATCAAAGTGCCCATGGGGGTAGGCGCCAACATGCCAAGATAACCCAGGATGATGAACACCACCACAAACATGGCGATCATGCCCTTGAAGATGGGGCCCTTATAGCGAATGGACTTCACCGGGCTCCGATCCAGCCATGGCAGGAAGAACAGCACCACGATGGCAGCACCCATGGCGATGACACCCCAGACTTGGGTACCAGCAAAACTCGGCACCGCACGCAAAATCGCGTAGAAGGGGGTGAAATACCACACCGGCGCAATATGATCGGGCGTCTTCAGCGGGTTTGCTGGCTCAAAGTTCGGCGGCTCCAGGAAGTAGCCTCCCATTTCCGGCATGAAAAATACCACGGCCAGGAACAGAATCAGGAAGCCGATTACGCCGGCGATGTCTTTCACGCTGTAGTAAGGGTGGAAGGGAATACCGTCAGCGGGAGCGGTATCGCTCCACTTGTTGCCCTTGGGACCTTTCTTGATCTCGATGCCGTCAGGGTTGTTGGAGCCAACCTTGTGCAGCGCCACGATATGCACGAACACCAGGGCGGCCAGAATGAACGGCAGCAGGAAGTGCAAGGCGAAGAAGCGGTTCAGGGTAGCATCGGAGATAACGAAATCACCGCGAATCCAGATGGACAGATCCTCACCGATCACGGGAATTGCAGCGAACAGGTTGATGATGACCTGAGCCCCCCAGTAGGACATCTGCCCCCAGGGCAGCAGGTAGCCCATGAAAGCGGTCGCCATCATTACCACATAGATGATCATGCCGATAATCCACAGCAACTCCCGCGGCTTGCGGTAGGAGCCGTACATCAGCCCACGGAACATGTGCAGATAGATCACCACGAAAAACGCCGAAGCACCCGTGGAATGCAGGTAGCGGATCAGCCAGCCCCAGTTTACATCCCGCATGATGTATTCGACGGAGGCAAAGGCCAGGGTTGCATCCGGCTTGTAGGACATGGCCAGCCAGATACCGGTAACAATCTGATTCACCAGCACCAACATTGCCAGGGAACCAAAGAAGTACCAGAAATTGAAGTTCTTGGGCGCGTAGTATTGCGCCAGATGCTCGTTCCACACTTTGGTGGCAGGGAAGCGCTCATCGATCCAGGTCATGAAACTCATGCTGCACCTCCATCATCTTCACCGATGATCACTACCGTATCAGACAGGTATTTGTGTTTTGGTATCACCAGATTAGTGGGGGCAGGCAACCCCTGGAACACACGGGCGGACAGGTCAAAACGTGACCCGTGACAGACGCAGAAGAAACCGCCCTTCCAGTCTTCGCCAAGATCTGCCGGTCCAATTTCAGGCCGGTAGGACGGTGAGCAGCCGAGATGGGTGCAGATACCTATGGCAACCAGGTATTCCGGCTTGATAGAGCGGTGATAATTCTTGCAGTATTCCGGCTGCTGGGGAACCTCAGAATCCGGATCAGCCAGATTTGCGGTGTCTTCCTTGAGCCACTTCAGGGTCTCTTCGGTACGGCGCACTACCCAACACACCTTGCCCCGCCATTTGGCGGTCATCATCGCCCCTGGTTCAAGCTTGCTGATGTCCACGGTTTCCGGAGCGCCCAGAGCCTTGGCCCGGGCGCTGGGTGCCCAATAACTGAGAAAAGGGACGAGAGCAAAGCCCGCGCCTACCGCGCCAAGTCCAGCAGTTGCTGTAATCAGCATGCGGCGTTTTTTAAGATCCACGCCTTGTGAGCTCATGGATGGAATACCCCCAGTAGCAATTAAAAATTCGGATTTGAGGCCAAGTTAAGGGACATCTGATCAAGTCTGGACAAAACAGACGGTGCCTGAACAGTTTGGGAACAAAGCGAAGTTCGCAGCCAACAGCAAGCTATTGGCAAGCAGTTCAACGCAGTTATCGAGCTGTTCAGGCACAAGACGCAAATTCACGACTTAGTTCAGAAGGCCCCTCAAATGCCTCCCGGACTTCAGAATATGGCAGCTTTTATATCCTGAAGATAACGGAGGATTTTCGCCTAATCAGGCCATTTGGTCAAGATCAGTACACAGTGAATTTTACCGACCCGGCTAGATCGGATTAAAAATATCGATAAACTGATGTTTTATATCGAATTTGTTTTCCAGTTCCGCTCCCAGAGCCTGGATGCCGTAGCGTTCAGTTGCGTGGTGACCAGCAGCAATGAAGTGAATTCCCCGTTCGGCGGCAACATGGAAGCTGCTTTCCGATGCTTCTCCGCTAAGGTAGGCATCAAACCCCAGATCCGCAGCTTTTTCCACCCGCGCCTGGGCGCCGCCGGTGCACCAGGCCAGGCGGCGCACCCCATGTTTCCCGCCCGGCAACAGCAATGGTTCCTGTCCGGTAACGCTGCGAATTCGCGCCAGCAATGCATCCACTGACAGTTCTGCAGGGAACTCCCCTCCCCACAACAATCCATCGCCCATTGATTTGCAATCAGAACAACCCAGCAGCGCTCCCAGACATGCGTTGTTGCCCAGTTCCTCATGGGCATCCAGGGGCAGATGATAGGCGGCCAGACTCATCTTCGATGCATACAGCGCCTGGATACGCCGCCCTTTCATTCCCGTCAGCGGGACAGCTTCGTTCTTCCAGAAGTATCCATGATGCACCAGCAGCAGGTCAGCTTCCATCTCTGCCGCCGCCTGTATGAGCGCCA
>JAJRUY010000298.1 GCA_024277555.1 Gammaproteobacteria bacterium
CTGCTCATACATCCCCACCACGCCGGGAACACGCATCATGTTTTCGGCGGCGGGGTTGTAGCGCTGCTGCATCGGCCCGCGATCCAGCGCGCCGCACATCGCCTCCATGGTGAACGAAACACATGCTATTGCAGCAACGGCCACAACCCTGATCATTTTCATTTCAGCACCTCCTCACCCCTTATCCGGGAATCACCAATGCGGCGTAGCCGGGGGAAGATTCGGCCCCGGTTTGAATCCGCTTCCTGGAAGCTGCGGCCTCTTCTGTTGTGGAACGACCGGTTTCCCGGGTGTTCTGGGACGCCCCGGATTGAATCCGGTCTGTTTTGCTCCTCCCTTGGCCCGCTCAATCCAGAGACCCATTGAGCCATATTTCCCGTTCAGCGTATCGCGCCTCTCGACCTCATTCATCTGATCGCATGAAGCGCCTCTCAGTTTGTAAACACGTTCCTCATAGTCCATATACTTGCTGCCGGCAGATCTCCAATTCCTGAAAAGGATGAGATCCTCATTGCCTGCCTGGTAGAAAGTTCCCTGAACCGAACGGAGCGTTTCACCCGAGATTGTCAGTTCATCAACACGATACCATGTGTGATTAAACTTCGAATCCACTGCCGTAAGTCTCCACTTGTAATACTTTTTATTGCCGTTGTGTTCATACCACGTCCCAGAAAAATCACACTTGTGCGATGGTACCGGGGGTGATGAGGTAGCAGGAGATGCAGGCCTGGCTTTGCCTCTGCACTGGACGTCTGCGACAAAGCTCACCGGAGCAGAAGCCTTGGGTACGGAATACTTTTTCGATTCCCCGAGAGACGGATAAGCATCCTTCCACGCAAACACCGTGGCACTGAGTTCAAGGCGCTGGGTAGTATTTCCTGCCCCCTGGCAGGTGCTGCGTATCTCATCGTCCGTAAAAGGCCTGAACCTCAAGCTCTTTGTAAAGAAACACCGCTTGGGATCAAGCCTCAAAGAAGCAAGAGTAGGTGATGATCTGTCACTTCCCTTGACCACTTCAACCCATCTGATCTTCTTGCAAAACGTCGTTTTGCCCACAGCTTCACGTTTTGCAGTCACCGTCGCATAACGGTTGCCTGTTATCCCCCCCTGCGCATTGACAGTAAAGCTCATCTTCCCCGGGCTGACAGATGCACTGAATTTTGAACCTGCAAGCGCCGGTGCGGACAACATGAATATCGAGCATGCCGCCAAAATGATTGACAAACTACATTTTCTTATGTGTTTCATTGGTAACCTCCCTGGAATCAAACTCACCCTATGGCATCTCTGTACGAATCATTATTCTCTCCACCCAGGCCTCGCGCTCCGGCGCGCCGGCGCCAGAAAGGCCGATGCTGATAATCTTCCGCAGTCCCGGAGCCAGTTCGTTCAGTCTGACGGAATAGCGCGACCACACCCCCGCCGGCAAAACCACTTCCCTCTTCGAATCAGATTTTCCATCAGCAGGCCGGATGGTGAAATACTTGCGAAAGGCTTTATTGCCGCAGTGAAAGCGCCGCTCCGCATCCTCATAACAGACGGACAGCATCAGCGGCGCCCTGCCCGCGCCGGAGGGCTCCGCCTGGGAGCGGATCATCAGATCCATTTCCAGCCGGAGAGGACCCGCTCCGGCAACATTGGCGTTGACCTGCTGCAATACGCCGGAAGACTCCGCCGAATCACGGCTCCACAGATGCAGGCGGCCATCCAGCACACCCACGCCCGGCGCGCCTTCCGGCTGTAGCTGCCAATATCTCAATCCTGATTCGAAATCGCCGTTTTTAATCAACCCCGGGAAACGCGCCGGTTGTCCCGGGCGCCAGTCACCACTCACATGGCGGACGGGTTTGGCTGCCGGCACCGCCACATAGCGCAGTGCAACGGACGGACTCTTCTCCCGCAGCTTCAGATTCGACGGACCGCGGTGATACACCACTCCCCGCCCCATGCTGTTCATCGGAGAACGTGGAGAATCCACAATGAATATCTGATATCCCCAGTCGCCATTGCTCCCTGAAAATCCCGGCTCAACGGCAACCTTGATATACAGAAGTGTACCGGGGCTCTCCCTGTGAATCGAGAACCACCACTGATATTCCTGATCACCCTGTCGCCCGCGCAGACCACCGGCCGTGGAAAGCTGAACCGGACGCGCGCCCTCGGCATACGGCCAGCGGTCATACAGACTGACCGTGAGCTTCTTTGCCACGGACGAACGCAGACGAAGACCAAGACGGTACGCACGACCGGGCATCACATGCGCCACATGCACGGATTGCCTGCCCCCGGACGGGAATGAACCTGCCCCAGACGGATAGGGCTGCAACGAGGCATGGATATAATGCCCGCCCAGCGGCAATTCATATGCCGGCCAGCCCGCCGGGGAAACCTCATCGGCCAGCGCCGCCGCCATCAGGGACATACATACCCCCATGAGCACAACCACCGTCCGGGAAAGGCGGGCAACCATGACACTCAGCGCCCCCAGCGCTCGGCGAGGATATTCACGGCTTCCTCAATGCATTCCCGAAGCGCCTTGTCCACGCCTTCCTTGCGGTCATGCGCCACGCTTACATCTCCACCCGGTATTTTCTTGCCCGTGACCGAGCGCAGAAACGAACCGATGCCGGAAACGGAAACGCCGCCTTCCGAGATTTTCTTGCGCGTATTGACGGCATCCAGCACGGCGCCTGTGCGGGCGTCCAGCACGCGGATGTCCAGCCCGATCTCGGCATTCTCGCCGCTGGTCTCCACACCGAGTCCTTTATAGGAACCGGCCACGCCTGTCCGGCTGGCGGTCGCATTGGCCTCCGTGACAGTGCCGACGAAAATGTAATCCGCCCCGGTCAGGCGGTAATTGGCCACATCGCCAGAGGTCATGCCCTGCTGGTTGAGCTGCTTTTCCCGATACACGCTCTCCTCGAGCCGCTGACGCTCCAGCACGGCGAACGTCCGCGTCTTGACCAGGGCAGTCATGAACATGTCCGTGGCCGACTGCGGCGACACCTCGGGCACCTGACTCTTGAATTCATAGATGGTGACCACCTTGCGCGCGGCAGGCGCCGGCGCCTGCTGCTGCGCATGAGCAGTCGCGCCCAGTAACAGACAGGCGCCCAGTAACAAGGCTTTTCCAATAATCTTCGTCTCTGCATTCATAACTAGCTCCTCCAATCGCTTTCCGGTCACCAGATCGACTTGAGCATGCCGCCGATACTTTCCTTCAGGTCATCCATGCCGGGCACTCCCAGGCCCTCGCCGGCATCATCCGTGGATGCGGGTTCCCTGCTGGCCGACGGCGGCACCTCGCGTCGTGTGGGCGGCGGAGGAGTTCTGGACATTGAGGGCGATGGACTCGTCGCACGTCTTGACGGGCTGCTTTGCCGGGCCTGCTGATGGGTTCTCACGTATTCCATGAATTGCTTGTAATCCGTGAATCCCTTGTAGCCGGGCGGCATATTGAACTTGCTGGAGGGAATGCTTGCTTCCTTCACCGAAACCACCGTACTCCAGAGCTTCCGTTCACTAGCAATGCCTTTCGAGCTTCTGAGCACAGCAGTGCCTGTCGAGCTTCTGAGCACGAAGGCGTTCCGCATCGTCCGGCGAAAGAGCTTCGAACCACTCACACCTGTTGCGGCTTCCCCCATCTCGCAATCCCCGATGTGCCTGGGCCGGGCCAGCCTGGAGAGAACACCTTCGGACGACACCCATATCTCCCCACCCATGGTCGGCTTTCCGTCCACGTAAAACTGGTAACCCGTGGCGGTGAAGCCGGCAATCTTCCTCGTGCCGAGCTTCTTTCGCGTCACCTTGCGCTGACTGATGGGTTTGTCCCTGAATTTGTCCCTGAATTGCGCCGGCATCATCGCGTTGATTTCTTCCATCATTTTCCGCTGCGCCCGGCACCTCCCCTCCGGCGTGCCTTTCCAGTAGGCCCTGGCAACCGTATCGGCCATGCTGATCGTATCACCGGAATAGATGGTGATGCCTTGTCCGCTGTCGCTGCGGAAACGGTCGCCATCATAGTAGCTCACCGATTGCTCCTTGCCGCCATCGGCGTTTTCGTCCTCGTATGTCACCACCCAGCCCGCCCAGGCCGGGGAGACAACCAGGCATGCCGCCATCACGGCCATCATCCACTGACTCGCCCGAATCATCATTGCCGTCCTCCCTGCTGCATCTGTTCCAGCCCTTTCAGAAACTCGCCCACGGCCCTGCCGGCCTCCTCGGGCGTCATATCCTCCGGATTGCCGTATTTCTCTTCCATCTGCTGCGACCACCCTTCCATGCTGCTGCCCAGGTGACGCACGGCGTACTCCCCGCTGAGCGCGGAGAATGCGGCCAGAAATCCCAAAACACCGAACACGCCCCAGGAAAGGCCCGCGCTGCGCCCGTGCACATGGATGCTGGCCAGCGCCAGCAGCGCCATCGGCCAGAGGATCTGAACAAGTGAACCAATGTATGGAATGCCGGCAACCAGCGCCGCGACCGGTGCATAAGCATAGGAATGGGCCACGCAGCGATAGGCGGTTTCGTAATCCTCACCGGAGCCCATCAGTTTCCAGATGACAAAAATAATGCCGGCGCCGATAAAGCTGCCAATAGCCACCATAATCGGCAGCACGATCACACCGAAAAATCCCATCGCCAACATACCCACGGCGCCAAATCCGATCATGCCGAGAATGCCCATCACCACGGCCACAAGCACCGCCATTGCCACGGCAAACACCAGCGGCTCCATGTAGCCGCCCGTTTTCGGCATGTCCCGGAAGAATTCGGCGGGTTTCAGAATCACGGCCAGCATCCTGCCGGGGACGGCTGCCAGTATATTGCCAATATCGTTCTGAGCCTGAGGCTCTCGCATCTCCTGTTGCTCCTGTGTCATATTCTCCTCCTGTCCCTTCTCATCGAGTTATATCTCTTCGGCGGCATTGAAATACGCCCCTGCCGTCGGTGATGCAGTGGTAGCCACGCGGGATCAGGCGCCGGACATTGCCGATCGGCCTGCCATTGGACTCACGATAAATGCAGATCATGTATTTTCCCTGCACATGGGACTGGCGGGCATCAATACTTTTACCCCGGTCTGCCGCCTCCCAATACGTTGGCAGAAACTCGGATTTGATCCCCTGATAGGCGCGCGGACATTTAAACTGGAGCTTTAACGGTTGTGCTGCCGCAGTCAGATGAAATGAAAATATGAGTACTATCGATAGGGAATAGCTGCCAAGATGGTCGAACCTCAATGACTCGACTGCACAGGAAAAGATACGCTCGACAAAACCCCTCATGAGTGTCATTAAAGGGCGGTTTTAGATAAGCGGCAACCCCCCGATCAGGCTCCCCTGATTCAGAAACGTCCAGGTTTATTCGATATCCCGATCAATCAATCCAAGCTTAACGGCCTCAACCACGGCTTCGGCCCGGTTGGAAATATTCAACTTCTGATAAATCGCCTTGGTATATCCGGCAACAGTATTCAATGTAATTTCCAGTAGCTTTGCGACTTCAGGGCGACTGTAACCCTTGGCAATCAAGGAGAGCACTTCTTTTTCGCGCCCGGACAATTGGACAGGATGTTTCCCGATTTCACGCAACGACTCCTGTCCCTCAGAAAAATATGTCAAAATCCTGCGGGCAATACCAGGTGAAAGGGGCGGCTGGCCATGCACAATTTCCTTTAATTGATCAAGCTGTCTGGATCGAGGTTGATCCTTAAGCAAATAACCTTTTGCACCGGCTCTTAAGGAGGCAAAAATATGTTTGTCATCATCATAGATACTACAAATGATCACATAAGTGTCTGGAAATTCTGCATTGATTTGCTGTAGCAAATCAATGCCTGAGCCATCCGGAAGGTTAATATCCAGAATCACAAGCGTAAATTGATGCCGCGCAAGTAATGTCTCTGCAGCAGCAATGGTATCCGCCGCAGACACCTCCACGCCTGGAAATATCTCATCAAGATGATCCTTCCACCATGCTCTGCTGCTATCATGGTCTTCGACAATCAACACATTACGCATGACTTACCTTATCCTCACTTGCGCGATTTAAAGGAATTTCCGCCTGAATGCAAAACTCCCCCGCTTCACAAGTATAGCCAAACTTTCCGCCCAGCTCTTCAGTGCGGGTACACATATTGCTCAAGCCTTTACCAGACATTTTTTCTTGCCTACAGTCAGCAACTCCATTATTCCATAAGCTTATATGCAATATTTCATTGGTAAATGTTAAATCAAATCTGGCGCTTTTTGCTTTCGTATGTTTAAGTACATTGGTTAATGCTTCTCGGAAAATTAATAAAAGATTCAAAAAATGGCGTGGTGATAATTCAACATCCTGTTCCTGATCCTGCCAGTGCCATTCAAAGCTTATTCCCGCCGTTTCGCATCGTTCCAAAGCCTCAATGCGCCAGCGTGCCACCGCCGTATTGAGCGTCATCTTCTGTTCCACATCTAGGCTATAGATAATTTCACGCAATCGACTCAGTGCCTCTGCAGCTGTTCGTGAGCCATCATGACCTGCATGCACCAATGTGAGTAGACGACCTCCAATATCATCGTGCAAATCGCGCATAATACGTTTACGCTCGTTTGATACTCCCTGCATATATCGCTGATGTAGAAAAAACGTTCGTTCAGCAATATCCAAAAGCATTTGAGAACACTTCACATCATCCCGGTCAAACAATCTTCGGCCATTATCAGCATGCTTTAATTCAACCTGTTTATCAGAAACAAGTGACGGGACAACCAAGCGTTCACCACCATCCAATACTTGTGCTGTATCGATTGTTCGAGGCGTAATTTCAAGTGATAATGGCTTGTATATCTCTTGCAATATGTGATGCCAAAATACTGGGTCGGCACCATGATCCAAGCGAATAAAATGAGCAACAAGCAGTGGAACATAGTCCTCTATACCACCTTTGGAGCGATGAAATACTTTCAATAACACCCACTGCCGTAACGGAAAATATGCCCATCCAATAGCAAAGATGGCAATGCCGAGCGCATAGGGAGATGCAAGATGCACCACGCCCACGAGTATGGCATCGGTGGTAACAACGGCGGCACCTGCTAAAAACCAACTCCAAACTGCTATCCACCATCGCTCTATATCAAACAGCCGGAACCGAATCACACCCAGGGCCAATCCGATATACATTAGCAGCAAAACCATGTAACTGGCAGTGATGGAAAGAATCGGTTTACCAAAATAAAACACCGGCAGGACAAACACCAGCATAGTCAACCCTGCACCCAATAAAACAGGAAGGGTGAACCATTTGACGATGGCTTGCTCAATTGGTTTGCCTTTTGCTTGTTGCCATCGCCAAACACCAAGAAAAACCGCCAAAGATGCCAGAAAGAGATAGTCAAAATAAAAGGCATGGAATGGCAGTTCACGCCACTGCACAACTTCATTTATTACCAACAATACCTCAACTGTTGCAAGTAAAGGTAGAAATGTATGCCATGCAGCCAGCGGGCGGGGGTAATACCAAAGAAGCCCGAGACCTGCCACACAGAACACACGGACAGCCATACTATTTAGCTCTGTCAGCACCAGGAACATATCAGCATCAAAAGCAAGTTCACGGGCGATGTAGAGTGAAGATAAAACGGAAGCAACAAACAAACTAATACCGGAAATGAACAATAGTTGTGTCGCAACCATCTTTTTTTGCATGCCCCAGATGGCCATCGAAATCAACAAAACAGTGGTCGCAAACAAATGGCTAAACCAGAAACGCCATGGAATCGACAGCAAGGGTCGCTGTGGCTGCGGCTGTATGTGTACCATTCTGCCATCACCAAGTAACATTCGGATTGTTGGCTGCTTAAGTGTCGCAAACAATTCCCTCTGTCGGGACAAAAACGCATTGAATGGTTCGAAGTTCTGGAACATATCCGGATCATCAATCACATCATCAGATTCAACCGCTATCATTTTCCCGTAAACAGGGCCGATAGCCGATATGGCATCCCCGACATATAAAATGCCTGCCGAAGGTCCGGCATGATCCACCTGTTCGACAAGTAGCCCCTGCTCGGCTGGTGCAAGCGTAATACCCAACCATGGTTGCTGCTGAACATAGCTCCCTGATATGATCATCGAAGACAAGGCAATGACCCCAGCGATAACGAGTATCTGATATGGTACAATTTTTAGCAATCGTTCACCCTTCCTTGCCCCCAAGTATAGGTGATTTAACCTGAATAATTCATAAAAAGAGGTGAGCCCCGCGCAAACCATTGATATCATGGTGGTTCCGCAACCCATGCTTCGGACGAAGCAAGCCAACAACGAGGCTCACCATGACAGAAGCTAGGCGGGCTCAAAATAGAAGTGCAACACTTTACGGAGGTAAAGTGTTGCGATGGGAAAGAGCTATAGTCACTTGAATAGTAGCGAGCGTGCCGTGATCCAACTTGGTCTGGAGCAAGGCTGTTCGCTGAGGTCGATCGC
>JAJRUY010000299.1 GCA_024277555.1 Gammaproteobacteria bacterium
CGCTACGAAGCTTTCGGCTGTGCCGGTCATGCGTCGAAGATCAAGCCCATTTCCCTGGAGGAGATGTACAAGCGTTACGAGTCTGGCTCGCTGGATCCAAAAGTCAGCTGATCTTTCCTGGCAATGACACAAAAAAGGCGCTTCGGCGCCTTTTTTGTGAGTTTGCAAAAGGTGAGCAGGCTGGCGTCAAAACAGCATCAGGGGAGGCTGGTTGAGCAACTCCTTTTGCTGCTGCAAAATGGCAAGTTGCTCCTGCCAGTAGGCTCCGGTGTTGAACCAGGGGAAGGCTTTGGGAAATGCCGGGTCGTCCCAACGGCGAGCCAGCCAGGTGCTGTAGTGAATCAGGCGCAGGCTGCGCAGGGGTTCTATCAGCGCCAGTTCCCGGGTGTCGAAATCATGAAACAGGCGATAGCCTTCGACGAGCTCGCCAAGCTGCAGGGTCATTTCCCGGCGGTCGCCGGAAAGCAGCATCCAGAAATCCTGAATTGCCGGGCCATTGCGGCAATCATCCATGTCCACAAAATGGGGGCCCTGATCCGTCCAGAGTATATTGCCCGGGTGACAGTCACCGTGCAGCCGTAGCTGCCGAAAGTCGTGGGCGGTGAAGATATCGTCGATCCGCGACAGCAGGTTCTCGCACAGCGCCACATAGGAGCTGGCGATTTCCAGGGGCAACATCCCGGATTCGCGCAGCCAGGCGAGGGATTGCCAGCCCAGAATGTCCACGCTCAGGGTTTCCCGGTGCTGGAAGGGGCGGTTTGTGCCCACGGCGTGGATGCGCCCCAGAAAACGCCCGATCCACTCCAGATGATCCGGGTTTTCCAGGTTGGGGCTGCGTCCTCCTTGCCGGGGAAAGAGGGCGAAGCGGAAACCATGGTATTCGAACAGGCTGCGCTGGTGTTTGTCCAGAAGTGGCGCTACCACTGGGATTTCCTGTTCCGCCAGCTCCAGGCTGAAGTGGTGATCCTCGAGAATGGCAGAATCGGACCAGCGTCCGGGGCGGTAGAATTTGGCGATGATCGGTGTCTGTTCTTCCAGGCCAATCTGCAGCACCCGGTTTTCGTAGCTGTTCAGTGGCAGCAAGCTGCCGTTTACCTCGAAGCCCACACTCTCGACAGCATCCAGAATCAGGTCCGGGGACAGTCGTTCATAGGAGTGGCTCACGAAAAACTCACGCCGGCCTTGCGTAGCTGCGCAGGGAGCCGTTTTGCATCGAATCCTTGTATTCGGTATGTGCTTACCACCAGCAGTGGCACGGTGCGACCACCGTGGCGCTGAAAATCCTTGTAGGCGCGGCGGTTGTGCTGCACGTCCATTTCCACAAACCGGATCTGCCGCTGTTGCAGCCATTGTTTCAGCTGGCGGCAATGGTTGCAGCCGGATGTGCCGTAGAGGGTGATGTGTGGGTGTTTTGTATTCATCTTCCGGTGAGGCGTTGCTCGGCCTCGCGGTATTTTTCTGCCGTTTTGTCGATGATTTCCTGGGGCAGCTCCGGGCCGGGAGGGGTTTTGTTCCAGTCCAGGGTTTCCAGATAGTCGCGCACGAACTGCTTGTCGAAGCTGGGCGGGCTGATGCCGGGGCGGTACTGGTCAGCGGGCCAGAATCGTGAAGAATCCGGGGTCAGCGCCTCGTCGATGATATGCAGCTTGTCATTGTCGTCCAGACCGAATTCGAACTTGGTGTCGGCAATGATGATGCCCTTGTCCAAGGCGTAGGCCGCAGCCTGGGCATAGATGCGCAGGCTGATATCACGAACCTGCTCCGCCAGAGCCCTGCCCAGGAGATCCACGCTATGCTGGAAATCCACGTTTTCATCGTGGGCGCCAGCTTCCGCCTTGGTAGAGGGAGTGTAAATTGCATGAGGCAGCTTGTCGGCCAGTTGCAATCCCGCAGGAAGCTTGATGCCGCAAACCTGGCCGGTTTTTTGGTAGTCTTTCCAGCCCGAGCCGATGATATAGCCACGCACGATAGCTTCTACCGGCAGGGGCTTGAGGCGTCGCACCACGATGGCTCTGTCCCCGAGAATGGCCCTTTCATCCGCATTTTTCACCACGTTTTCCAGGGGAATGTGTGTGAGATGATTGGGGATAATGCCGCTCATGCGCTGGAACCAGAAGCTCGATACCCGGGTCAACACCTCTCCCTTGCCGGGAATGGGTTGGGGAAGGATCACATCAAATGCAGAAAGCCGGTCAGTGGTGACGATGAGCATGGTCTGTTCATCGATGGCATAGATGTCACGCACCTTGCCGCGGTTCAGAAGTTCGAGGCCGGAAAGGTCAGACTGGTACAAGGCGGTCATATCCATGGCGATAACAGGCAAAAAAGAGATTATACCCATGCAAGAGCAAGTACACAGCGACTATCTGCAGGCTTTTCGCGGCAGCTTTACCTCTGCCTTGCGCTGGCACCACCTGGAAGATCTGTGGCAACGCCTGCGGGAAGCTCCGGAAGGCTGGTTTGTATACGCCGTGGGGGAGTCAGTACCGGCTACGGCGGTATCTGCAGAGGCGTTCAGCGCTTTTCTCGGCGAGCTGGATCAGCTATTGCGACAGGAGCATGATGAAGACTATTGCGGTATCGTGTATGCCGATGATTTGCAAAATCCGTCCATGGTGAAAATCTATGATCCCAACAACCTGGGTGTGAGCTGTGGTTTTAGTGAAAACCCGCCGTTGCCGGGTTGGGTGCTGAGTCGCATCCCGCCGGTGGATTTGCAGGAAAACCGTCCTTTGCCCAACAACCGCAGGCGTTGGTGGCGGCGTGTTTTGCCTTGAATTGGCAATCCGGCAAATAACCAAGTAAAATGCTGGGGTATTGCAGGCGATTCCTTTTGTGGAGTGGGACAGATGAGTGACGATATACAACAACAGGCAATGGCAGACATCACCCGTGCGGTGATGAGTTTGCTGGACAAATGGAAGCTGGACAACAATACCATGCACCAGATTCTGGCCATGCCGGAGACGGTGAAGGAACGCAATTTTGCCGCTTTCCGTAATGGCAATGCGGTGTTTCCCAATCATCCTGAAGTGCTGCGCCGCTGCCGGTATTTGCTGCATATTGCAGATGCCTTGCGTACCGCCTACCCCATGAACCCGAAGATGGCAGGCTACTGGATTCACCAGGGGCAAAGGCGTTTTGGTGGCAGAACCCCCATATCCATGATTCTGACCGATGGTGAAGCCGGCCTGATGAGCGTATTGTCAGAGCTGGATTGTACCTTTGCCTGGGATTGCAGCGGTTCCAAAGCGGTTTCAGCGGTGAAATAGGCTATTCCCGCAGCATCTTATTCACACTAAAAAATACAGGATGGAAAGAGTACCCTTTGTTTTATTGTGTATTTGCCCGTGCCCGCATAATTTTCCTAACTGCATGATATTTCAAGATAAATAAATTGTACAAATTTTGTACAATGTAATCTTCAAGGCCTTATTTATGGCACTTGGCCGCTGTTCCCAAAGTTTATACACAAAGTTATCCACAGGAACTGTGGATATTGTTACAGATTTGTTACGGTACAATGGCATTGCTTCTGTTCAGAACCTGTTTTGAGAATTAGTTGCCTTAAGTCATTGAAAGCCCGCAAGGTGATGGAAAAGCCTTTTTGCCCGGCCTTGTTTCTGATTTGCATACAGAGCGTTCATTACGTTAGTCTACGACCCAGGATATGAACCAGAGGGGGTTTTCGGTTATGGACGCTACGGCTTCAAATAACACTTTTTTCCGGTCAGCCGGGTTGATTCTGGGGCTGGCATTTTGTTCCAGTATAGTATCTGCGGCTGGATTTCAAGGCATAGGGATACAGGATATCAGGGAGATCAAAAGCTCCCTGCTGGCGGTGAAACCCGGTTCTTTGCAGACGCATGAAAAAGCCGTGTATCTTGTGCGCCTCAAGGATGCTGCTCTTGCCAGCTACCGCGGGGGAATCCAGGGACTCGAGGCTACCAACCCGGAAGTGGCTGGCAAATCGAAGCTGGATGTACGATCCACAGCAGCCATCGCCTACAAATCCTATCTGATGAGGCGTCATCAGGCGGCCAGGAACACCATCAACCGGATTGCCGGCCGCGATGTGGATGTTGTCCAGGAGTACTTCTACGGGAACAACGGTATGGCCATGCGCCTGACGCCCGCAGAGGCGGAAAAAATCAAGAGCCTGCCTGAAGTAGTCTATGTGCAACGCGATGTGCAACGCGAGCTGCATACCGATGCCGGGCCTGCATGGGTCGGCGCGCCTGATGTCTGGAATGGATCGGCTTTTCCCGCCAACCAGGGTGAAGGCGTTGTCGTCGGTGTCATCGATACCGGAATCAACCCTTCCAATCCCTCCTTTGCCGATGTCGGAGGAGACGGATACGATCATGACAATCCCCGGGGGAGCGGAAATTATGTTGGCGTGTGCGATCCTGCGGATGCCGCCTATGATGCCACCTTCCCCTGCAACGACAAGCTGATTGGCGCCCGTGGTTATGATGGCGACGCCAATGGCGTCGATCCCAGGGA
>JAJRUY010000300.1 GCA_024277555.1 Gammaproteobacteria bacterium
CAGGCTCCAAGAAGGCAGGGAATGGGAGAGCAACTGTACCGCAGTCTGCTGTCACAACTGGCCAGCCGGGAAATACACCTGGCGATTGCGGCAATCACCATCCCCAATGAAAGCAGTATTGCTTTGCATCACAAGCTGGGATTTGACAAAGCCGGATATTTTCGCGAGGTTGGCTACAAATTCTGCCGCTGGATCGACGTGCTGTATATGGAATTGCGGCTGGATTCAGGTCGGGGAAGTGTATAATCTACTTTCACAACTTGCATTCAGTGCGGATTGAATATGGAAACAGGGGATGGCAGTTGACCCCGAAATGGAACGAGCGACAAATTGGGGGGTGGCGGTGAAATTTAGCATCAAGAGGCTTTTTCGGCGTGATCGGGAGCGGGCCGTGCGCGTTATCCGTGAGCGCCGTCGAAATTTCCGCACGGTGCCGAAAAAAGACACGGCAGTTCTGGTTGTCGATGATTCCAAAACCATACGTTTTGCCTTGAAGAAAATGCTCTCTCAAGCTGGATACCAGGTGCTTGAGGCTGATAACGGCGAAGATGCGATTGAGCTGGCCAGGGATCATGGCCCGGTACTGATTATCATGGATATTGTGATGCCCGGGCTGAACGGCTTTCAGGCTACCCGGCGCATGCGCAAAATGGATGAAACCCGCGAAATTCCCATTGTCATCATGAGCGGCAACAAGGAAGCAACAGAAAGCTTCTGGATCCAGCGCATCGGTGCCAATGATTTCATGGGCAAGCCCTTCAACCGCCGTGATTTGTTTCAGCGGCTGGAATGGATCGTTTACAAGAACGAGGTTGTCTGAAACATGCGGGCTAACCCGCATATTTCACCAGAACGCTCGGGATGCCGGTGTTTATCTATATTATTCACTATCTTGCGTTGAATTTGGCCAGGTTACACTTTGTACCCGTCACGCTATCCAGTGAAACATGCGGGCTAAGTTCCCGCGCCTTGTTTTCTACCACAGGCTGTCAGGCGTCACGCTTTTGCAGGGGCAGGATTCTGGCAGTCTTAACAGCATTCTCCTGTATTTGCAGTATTTCCACCGGATAGCCATTGATAAGCAGACTGGTGCCTGGCTCGGGAATGCTTTCAAGCTGCTCGATAATCAAGCCGTTAAATGTTTTCGGCCCATCAGTGGGTAGCTCCCAGCCAAATGTTTTTACCAGATCGCGTATATTGGCACTGCCATTTACCAGATAGCTGCCATCTTCCCTGGGCTGAACATCGGCAATGCTGTCTGTTGGGTCGCTGGTAAATTCCCCGACAATTTCTTCCAGCAGATCACTCATGGTAACCAGTCCCAACACATCACCGTATTCGTCTACAACCAGACCCACGCGGCGTTTTGCCTTCTGGAAGTTCAGCAACTGCGTATTGAGAGGAGTGACTTCCGGGATGAAATAGGGCTCCTGGATCAGATCCTGCAGTATTTCCCTGGTGAGCTCCCCTTTCATCAGTGCCTGCATTACCTGGCGAGCATGAATAAAACCTACCACATGATCAATATTGCCCCGGTACACCAGTGCCTGGGTATAAGGCATTTGCCGCAGATCTTCCAGTAGTTCGTCCCATGATTCATCCAGATCGATGCCGTCGATTTCCTGCCGGGGAATCATGATGTCTTCCACCGTGGCTTTTTCCAGATCCAGAATCCCCAGCAGCATTTTTCTGTGCTTCTGGGGAATCAGCGCCCCAGCCTCGTTCACGATGGTGCGCAATTCTTCGCGGGTGACCCTGTCCTTGCCATTGTCTTCCGGATATACCTTCAGCAGGCGCAGCAATGCATTGGCGAAGAGATTGACCAGCCATACCAGGGGATAGGTGATCTTCAGCAACGGCGTGTAAACCCAGGCGGCAGGGAACGCCAGCTTTTCCGGGTGCAGGGCGGCCAGTGTTTTCGGTGCGACTTCAGAGAAGATCAGGATCACCAGGGTGAGCAGACCGGCGGCAATGGGGATGGCGCCTTCTCCCCCGAGGCGAATGGCGATTATGGTTGCCAGGGAAGAAGCCATGATGTTGACAAAATTGTTCCCCAGCAGAATCAACCCGATGAGCCGCTCCGGGCGCTTTAACAGGCGTTCGGCAAGTTGTGCCGCTTTGTGCCCTTCGTCTGCCAGATGCCGCAGGCGATAGCGGTTCAAGGTCATTAATGCGGTTTCAGACCCGGAGAAACAAGCGGAAAGTATGATCAGAACAAACAGGGCGGCAAACAGCCCGCCGATGGGAAGCTCGTTCAATGGTGGTTTACCTGCAATGAAATTGGAATCATTGTCTGTGTTTGCTTGCCAGGCTGTCAAGGAAAGGATGGCCCATTTATTGAGTATGGGCGCCTGGGGCGTGCGGTTTACAGGATGAGCGCAGCCAGAACCCGCCGATCCTCCGCCAGCAATATATTATAGGTTCGGCATGCGGCGTGAGTGGGCATGACCTCATAACCAATGCCTGCCCCCATCAAAGGCGCAAAAATCGAAGGATGGGGGAATGACTGCCGCTCTCCACTACCCAGAAGGACAATGTCCGGCTGATATGCCACCAGCTGGGAAAGGTTCTTTTCCGACAGGTTCTGCATGGCCTGTAGTTCCCAGGGTTCACGCAGTTTGTCGGGCATCAACAACAGATTGTGCCGGAACTCTGTATTGCCTACACGAATGCAGCCTGCCTCATAGGCCTCAATGAGGTATCTGCTGTTGATATGATCCTGAGCAAACTTCATGCGTGCCATCATACCCTGAGTGCGGCGGTTGTACGACAGTCATGTCTGGCATCAGCTTCCTGGCAATCCATCTCGGATGCTAACCCGCATTTCTCACCGGGCCGGAAGCCCGTTATGGAAAAAAATCTATGATCCGGAGTGACAGTTCTCGAATTATTAGAGATCCCCTGATGCGCCGGGCATACTGTAATTGAATTTTCCTTCCTGCTCATGTACTTTACTCGCTTGCCCGAGTTCCATGCTTGCCAGAGGTTTTCAGTGTCCAGCCCAGAAATGGAAGAATTCCGCCGCATCAAGCGGTTGCCGCCCTATGTTTTTGCCATCGTCAATGAGTTGAAGGCAGAAGCGCGGGCGCGGGGCGAGGATATTATTGATTTTGGCATGGGCAACCCCGATCAGGGTACACCCCGGCACATCGTGGACAAGCTGTGTGAAGCCGCTCAGCGCAAGGATACCCATCGCTATTCTATGTCCAAGGGCATTCCGCGCTTGCGCAGGGCCATTTGCAACTGGTACAGGCAGCGCTATGAGGTGGATCTGGATCCGGAAACCCAGGCCATCGTCACCATTGGCTCCAAGGAGGGACTGGCGCATCTGGCCCTGGCCTGCGTGGGGCCGGGAGACTCGGTGCTGGTGCCCAACCCCGCCTATCCCATCCATCCCTGGGGTTTTGTCATCGCCGGGGCTGATGTGCGTCATGTGCCTCTGGTGGAAGGTGTGAATTTTTTTGAAAAACTGGAAGAGGCCATCATGGCTTCCTGGCCCCGGCCAAAGATGTTGGTGATCAATTTCCCCGGTAATCCGACCAGCCAATGCGTGGAGCTGGATTTCTTCGAGAAAGTGGTTGAGATCGCCAAGGAGCACAATATCTGGGTGATTCACGACTTGGCCTATGCTGACATCGTGTTCGATGGCTACAAGGCGCCCTCGATCCTGCAAGTTCCGGGAGCGGAAGAGATTGCGGTAGAGTTTTTCTCCCTGTCGAAAAGCTACAATATGCCAGGTTGGCGCGTGGGTTTCATGTGCGGTAACAAGACCCTGGTGGCGGCTTTGGCGCGGATGAAATCCTATCTGGACTATGGCATGTTTACGCCGATTCAAGTGGCAGCCATTGCTGCCCTGGAAGGCCCTCAGGAATGTGTGGCGAAAATCCGTGATATGTACGAGTCCCGGCGCAATGTGCTTTGCGATGGGCTGAACAATATTGGCTGGGCCGTGGAAAGACCGAAAGCCACCATGTTTGTATGGGCGCCGATCCCTGATGCTTATTCGGAAATGGGATCCCTGGAGTTTTCCAAGAAACTGCTTATCGATGCGAAAGTGGCAGTATCTCCCGGTATCGGTTTTGGCGAGTATGGCGACAATCATGTGCGCTTCGGGCTGATCGAAAATGAACATCGCACCCGTCAGGCCGTGCGCGGTATTCGGGACATGTTCCGCAGGGACGGTGTGCTGCAGGAAAGCTGATAATGCACCCAACAAAAGATTTGAAATAACAGGAGAAGAAACTTGGAACCGGTAAAAGTGGGATTGCTGGGATTGGGAACCGTCGGTGGCGGCACCATGAACGTACTGCACCGAAATGCAGCGGAAATCAGCCGGCGCGCTGGCCGTGATATTGTAGTCATTCATGCCGCAGCGCGGCAGTATGACCCGCAAGGCATTGACGGCTTGGACATTGTCACCATTACTGACGATGCTTTTGAGGTTGTTCGCAACCCCGAAGTGGATGTGGTGGTGGAGCTTATTGGCGGCTATTCCCCGGCCAAGGAACTGGTACTAGAGGCCATCGCCCACGGCAAACATGTGGTTACTGCCAACAAGGCGCTGATTGCCTTGCATGGCAATGAGATATTCAGTGCGGCCCAGGCAAAGGGAGTCACAGTTGCTTTTGAGGCGGCGGTTGCGGGCGGCATTCCCATCATCAAGGCATTGCGCGAAGGACTGGCGGCCAACCATATCGAGTGGATTGCCGGCATCATCAACGGCACCGGCAACTTCATTCTTACGGAAATGCGTGACAAGGGCAGAGACTTTGCCGATGTGCTCAAGGAAGCCCAGGAGCTGGGTTATGCCGAAGCAGATCCCACCTTTGATGTGGAGGGCATCGATGCTGCCCACAAGCTGACGATTCTGGCGTCGCTGGCTTTTGGCATTCCCCTGCAGTTCGACAAATGCTATACCGAAGGTATTGGCAAGATCGAAGCCCAGGACGTGGAATATGCGGAAGAGCTGGGATACCGCATCAAGCATCTGGGTATTACGCGCCGCACAGAGACTGGTGTGGAGCTGCGTGTGCATCCCACACTGATCCCCGAGCGCCGCCTCATTGCCAATGTGGACGGGGTAATGAATGCCGTGCTGGTAAAGGGCGATGCGGTGGGTTCCACCATGTATTATGGAGCGGGCGCGGGTTCCCTGCCTACCGCTTCTGCGGTGGCTGCCGATATTATCGATATTGCCCGTGCTCTTACCGTCGATCCGGACAGCCGGGTTCCTCATCTGGCCTTTCAGCCGGACGAGTTGTCAGATTTTCCGGTGCTGGACATGGAACAGGTTGAAACCGCCTATTACCTGCGGCTTACCGTGGAAGACAAACCCGGTGTGCTGGCAAAGATAACCGGTATTTTGGGGGATTTGGGCATCAGCATTGAAGCGGTAAAGCAGCAAGAGCCGCTAGGCGGAGAGACAGAAGTGCCGCTGGTATTGCTGACCCGTCAGGTGCGTGAGGGCGATATGAATCGAGCGCTTTCCGCCATTGAATCCATGGATACGGTAAGAAGTGTTTCCCGAATCCGGGTAGAATATCTGGATTGATCGCACACCGTTACAATTAACCAAGTACAAAGATTTATTTGAGGTTTGGAGCATGCCATTTCGCCCCCGTTATACCGGCCTGATCAACAAATACCGTGACCGTCTGCCGGTGCATGATGATACCCGCATCATCAGCCTGGGAGAAGGCAACACCCCATTGATCCGGCTTAACAACATCCCCCGCGCCCTGGGCAAGGATGTGGATATCTATATTAAGTACGAAGGCCTGAATCCCACCGGCTCATTCAAGGATCGGGGCATGACCATGGCGGTCACCAAGGCAGTGGAGGAAGGCAGCAAGGCGGTGATTTGCGCTTCTACGGGAAATACATCTGCTTCTGCGGCAGCTTATGCGGCGCGGGCAGGGATAAAAGCTTTTGTGCTGATCCCGGAAGGGAAGATCGCCAAGGGCAAGCTGGCGCAAACCATGATGTACGGCGCGGTGACTATCCAGATTCGCGGCAATTTTGATGATGGCATGCGCCTGGTGAAAGAGGTTGCCGACGAGGCGCCCGTGACCATAGTTAATTCCATCAACCCGTTTCGCATCCAGGGGCAAAAAACAGCAGCTTTCGAAATTGTCGAAGAACTGGAGGCGGCGCCGGACTACCACTGCCTGCCGGTCGGCAATGCCGGTAATATCACCGCGTACTGGATGGGATATAAGGAATACCATGATCACGGCATTGTAAACTCCATGCCGAAAATGGTGGGCTACCAGGCATCCGGTGCTGCGCCCTTTGTGCGGGGCGAGCCCGTGGACCATCCGGAGACCATTGCTTCCGCCATCCGTATCGGTCATCCCCAATCCTGGGATCTTGCCTGGAATGCACAGGAGGAATCCGGCGGCTGGTTCGATGAATTCAGCGACGAAAAGATTCTGGAGGCGCAGAAAATGCTGGCCACCATGGAAGGCGTATTTTGTGAGCCAGCCTCGGCAATCTCACTCGCCGGCGCCATGCAGGACATCCGCACCGGAAAAATTCCTGAAGGCAGCAAGATTGTCTGTACCCTCACAGGAAATGGGCTGAAAGACCCGGATACGGCAATCAGGCAATGCACTGATCCCGCCATTGTTATCGAAGCCAATCTCGGTTCAGTGAAGGACGCCATTCTGGGCAATATGCAAGAATGATCCATAATTTGCTGGTTCCTGATCTTCTGGAGCCGCCGCCTGCCGGCATGGAAACCGCGGATATTCCGCGGTTTCCTGTTCTTGAGAGACTGCTCGCCCGGGCAGATAGAAAAGCCGCGCCAGAGAGTCTTGATGCAAGTCTCTTCCAACTGTTTCACCTGGAAGAGGGTACTCCTGCGGTGGCCCCCTTGTGCTGGCTGGCGGACAGTGGCGAGGAGGCTTCCGGGTGGGTGCTCCAGGCCACGCCGGTGTACCTGCGGGCCGATCGGGATCGGGTGCTGCTCTTTGAGCTGGATGAAAACCAGATGAGTTTGCAGGAGGCCAAACAGCTTGCAGTAGCATTTAACCGGCATTTTGCAGAAGATGGACTGGCTCTGGAAGTTGCTTCGCCATTGCGCTGGTATCTGTTTACCCAGACCCCTGTTCGTTCAGATTTTGCTGATTTGTCCCTGGTTGCCGGGCGCAGCATTGGCCCATCCATGCCGCAGGGAAAGGATGAAAGATTCTGGCGCGGTATTATCAATGAAACCCAGATGCTGTTTTTCCAGCTTGAAGAGAATCAGGCAAGGCAGACACAAGGCCATTTGCCGGTCAGCGGACTGTGGTTCAGTGGTGCGGGCAAACTTCCAGAAAAACGTTCCGTAGCTCCTGCAGAAGTATCAGGAAAGTATTGCCTGCTTGCTGGGCTGAAAAAATATGCGGCGGGTATTGACCCCGATAGTACAGTCACGGTAATTGATGGAATGGCAAAGGCTCGCAGGGAGCAGGATGCAAAAAACTGGCTGCAAGCGGCTGCAGAGCTGGAGCAACAGTTGGCAGCCATGGCCTGCAATGCGCAGGAAGTTTGCCTGTACCTCTGTCAGGGAACAGCGTATCACTGGAAAAGCCATATGAAATACCGGCTGTGGAGAAGAGTAAAAAGCCTAACCCGCATTTCTCACCGAGGTTCGGGAAACCCGAACAGGACACAGTGAAGCCGCTTACGATGGTCTGTTTATCGCCTCGCATCATCGGCAAACTCAACAACCACCAGCTTTAGCTGGTGGTTGTTGAGTACTGGCAGGTGGTTTGTTTTAAGGGGCTAACAGTAACAGTATGATGCATCGTTGTTTTTCTGTCAGCGAGACCCGCTAGACATGATGTTTTGATCTGCCCATCTCATCATAATCCACGTCTTTGAGATGGGCAGGTCAAAACATCATGTCTAGCCCGGACATTTCACCTGGACACTGAAATAACAATATAAGATGCTGTTTTTATTAACCATTACATCTATATTAGCAAAGTGCAATATGTTGCCGG